>JAJZNH010000018.1 GCA_021811745.1 Acidobacteriota bacterium | reverse complement strand
ACCGATCATGCCGCGCTCGCTGTTGAGTGTGCTGACGAGGACTTGCGCCTTGCTCATGAGGGAGTTTATTTGCTTGAGGCCGGCCTCGCTGGTACTCACCAGATCCTGAATGTTGGGTGCACCTGTGGAAGCCAGCACCGTACCGTCAACCGGAGGGGGACCGGTAGCGTGCGTCGAGTCAATATCGACAAAACTGTCGCCAAGGACGCCGGCTTGAGTGATGGTGGCGGTCGAATCTACGTGTAGCCCGCCAAGGTACTCGCCGCCTATGCGCATGATGACCTCGACCGGGTTCGGATTATGTCCTGGGACCACTCGGATATGAGCAACGTTGCCGATGGTTACACCTTCAAGGGTGACGGGGGCACCTTGTTTCAAACCCGAGGCGTTGTCAAAGTAGCAGAGGAGGGTAATCTTGCGCGCAAACAGGCCGCCCGTGGAGCCGGACATGAGGAAGATAAGGCCGATGAGCACAGCCATGCCCATCAAGACCAATGCTCCCACTCTCAGTTGCGACCACTGAATATCTTTACGGCTCGGCACTTGACTCCTCGCACGAAATTTAGCCGGCTGACGCCTTGAGGATAACAGAAGAGGTGGGTTTAAATTCCATTTTCAAGCACGACGCTAGCCACGGCCAAGGACGCCGTATGTGAGAGAGAAAGCGAGGCGAGAGTCGCACCCAGATGGAAGGCGCGTTGCGCCGCGCGTCCTTGGAAGCGCAGGCTGGGTCTTCCACTTAATTCTCTGACGACCTCGATCTCCAGCCAGCTTATACCATTGCTGATGCCTGTTCCCAAGGCCTTAGCGGCTGCCTCTTTGGCTGCGAAGCGGGCGGCTAGGCTTTCTGCTGAGTTGCGCTTACTCAGGCAATAGGCCTGTTCGGCGCCGGTGTAAACGCGGTCGAGGAATCGTGTGCCGTAGCGATTGATGGCGTGCTGAATGCGCTCTATCTCGACCAAATCGATACCGGATCCGACAATCATCCTGACTACCAAGCTACAACATTTGGCTTTTCCGCCGCTGGCAGAACGCGGTGCTGCTATTTCTGATTGCCGCCGATGATTGTACTGTACCGGCCAACCCTCCAATTACCCCTGACTGCAAAGTACTGCCGGTCCAGAATGCATCCTGTTTCAAAGCCGGTCAAACAGCGTTCGACTCCGGAGCAGCCGTTATCTTCACCGGGGGCGCTTCCGATAACAGTTTTGTGAAGCAGAGGATGCTGGGAAGTCAGTGAGGGGCGGAAATGACTCCATCGTGGGTAATGCAGCTGAAGGCAGTTTCCGCCGAGGAGCCGGCGCGGCTGGTGCAATCTCTCACCGGGGGAATCCTTGGCTGCGGCGGATGGGTTTTGAGCCGCGGGGCCAGCGACACAGGGATGGTGAGCATGCTCTTTGAGTTTGAACGGCAGACCTGCGTGGATATTTACAGCATCTTAATTGCGGCAGGGTTGGAACTGAGCCAGAGCGGGCATATCCGCTTTACTGAGCTCTGCCAGTGCACGCGCAGCCACCCGGAGGATTGCGGCAGAGACATTGCCAGCATCGAATTGGAGATCCAAACCTTTCCGGTGGAAGCGATGTCGAGCGCACCGCCATCGGCCTTGACGGTGTAGGAAAGCCGGTAGCATTTCCACAGGGTGGAGCAAGACCGGCCTCAACCGGCCTCGACCAATCCGTAGCGTCGCTGCCAGGTGTCCTTAAGCCGCTCCCGCACGCGGAGGCGCTCAGCTTCTGTGGCTTCACTGCCCGACTCGGCGGCGAAGCGCGCTGCTTCTAGTTTGGCCAGCTCCAGCAACTGGCGGTCGCGAACGAGGTTGGCCACACGAAACTCCGGCAGGCCGGCTTGGCGGGTCCCGAAGAACTCGCCGGGGCCGCGCAGGGAGAGATCCAGTTCGGCTAGCTCGAAGCCGTCCTGGGTGCGCACCATGGCGTTCAGGCGCTCTTCGCCGAGCGGGGAGACGTGGTCGCCCGTGATGAGAATGCAGTAGCTCTTAGCGGCGCCGCGGCCTACCCGGCCGCGCAACTGATGCAACTGGGCGAGGCCGAAGCGTTCCGCATGCTCGACAACCATCACGGTAGCATTGGGAACATCGACCCCAACCTCGATGACCGTGGTGGCCACCAGCACATCGATTTCGCCGCGCTGGAAGCGGCGCATGATCACGTCCTTGTCGTCGGCGTCGAGACGGCCGTGGAGCAATCCGACGCGCAGGCTGGCGAAGGGGCCAGTGCGCAAGACTTCGTACATTGCAACCGCGGACTTCAAGCCGGATTTTGCGGTCGAGCGGGCTTGTTGCGTCGCGCCGGGAAACAGCTCCGCCGCTTTTCCTTTGCGGGCAGGTTTCTTTTGCGCCGGAATCGGCGGCGCGATTCCGTCCTCGGGGTCGTGAGAAAAGTCGAGTTCGGGCTGGTCGTCCTTCGTTCCTTCAATCACCGGATAGACGATGTAAGCTTGGCGGCCCTGCGCCACATGTTTGCGCACAAACTCCCAAACTTCCGCGGCGGTCTCTCCGGGGACGCGGCGGGTGACGATGGGCGTCCGGCCGGGCGGCAGCTCATCGAGGACGCTCAGGTCGAGATCGCCGTAGAGCGAGAGCGCCAGCGTGCGCGGGATGGGCGTTGCGGTCATGACCAGAACGTCGGGCTCGGCCTGGCCGGGCTTCTTCATCAGCTTGAAGCGTTGCATGACGCCGAAGCGGTGCTGCTCGTCCACAACGACAAGGCCCAGGCGGTCAAACTCGACCTTCTCCTCGATAAGCGCGTGGGTGCCGATGATGAGCTGCGCCTCGCCGCGATTGATGAGGCCGCGGTTGGCCCGCTTGCGGCTCTCGTCGAGCGAGCCGGTGAGGAGGACGATGCGCGGCTTGCGGCTGGAGCGCTCCAGGAGCTTGCGGACGGCGAGAAAATGCTGGACGGCCAGAATCTCAGTGGGCGCCATGAGGGCGGCCTGGTAGCCGTTCTCCATTGCTACCAGCATGGCCTGGAAGGCAACGATGGTTTTGCCGGAGCCCACGTCGCCCTGAAGCAATCGGCGCATGGGCGTGGGCGCGCGCATGTCGCTGGCGATCTCGCCCAAGGCCCGCTTCTGTGCCGTGGTGGGATGAAAGGGAAGCACTTCGCGGATGGCCTCGCGGGCCTTTTCGTTGGTGGCGAAGGCGATGCCGGGGCGCTGCTTCATGCGGCGGCGCTTGAGCTCCAGACCCAGCTCCAGAAAGAAAAGCTCCTCGAAGATGAGGCGGCGGTGGGCTGGCGTGGAGGCGCTTTGTAGTTGCGCAAAGGGTGTGCCTTCGGGCGGGAAATGCACGGCCCGCAAAGCGGCCTCGCGGGCGGGCAGATCGAGGCGGGCGAGCAGTTCGCGCGGCAGGCACTCCGGCACAGCTCCACGCAGGGATTCGAGCAGGTTGAAGATGACCTTGCGCTGCCAGCGCGAGGCCAGGCGGCTGCCGCCCAGCGACTCGTAGACGGGGGTGATGCGGCCCACTTCGAGCAGGCGCGTCTCGGCGTCGTCGGTGGCGTCCGGCAGCACCTCGAACTGCGGCTGGATCATCTTCAAGTTGCTGCTGGAGCGCGAAGGCTCCACTTTGCCGTAGACGGCCACGGTTTGCCCGGCCTGGAACTTGCCATCGAGGTAAGCCGCGTGGAACCAGATGCACTTCATGGCGCACCGGCCCTGACCAATCGTCAGCTCGAACATCGGTCCTCGCCGCGTGCGCAAAAGCGTCGCGCCGCGCACCTCCGCGATGACGCTGGCCGTCTCTCCAGGCTTCAGCTCGTCCATGCTGCGCGGGTTCTGGCGGTCTTCATAGCGGAAGGGCAGGTGGTAGAGCAGGTCCTCGGCGGTCTGAATGCCCTTGGTGGCGAGCATCTCCGCCACGCGCGGGCCAACGCCGCGCACGTAATTCACCGGAGTATCGAGGCTGGGCACAGAATGGATGCTACAACGGCGCGCAGCGTGCGCGCGAGGAAGCAGAGGACGCCGCTGGCGCTCAATGCTTCCATCCGGATCACACTGGCTGCTGCCAAGCGCCCGCAACCCGCTCTGCTAAAATTTTTCGTGAGGCCGTTCCCCGGTCTACGCTGTGCCAAGAGAAAGCGCGCGCGCGGCGGGAGAATCCATGCCAGTTGTTGAACTTACGGGAGTAACGAAGGCCTATGAGAGCAAGGTCGCGGTCAACAACCTGAATCTCTCCATCGATGCCGGCCAGATGTTCGGACTGCTGGGGCCGAATGGGGCAGGCAAGACCAGTTCCATTCGCATGATGATGGGCATTACGATCCCCGACTCGGGGCGCGTGAACCTGTTTGGAAAACCCTTTGTGCGGAAGAGTCTGGACCGGGTAGGTTATCTGCCCGAGGAGCGCGGCCTGTACAAGAAGATGAAGGTCCTGGAGCAGCTCATCTTCTTCGGCCAATTACACGGCGTGGAGGCGGGCGAGGCGCGTAAGCGCGCGACTGCTTGGGCTGAGCGCATGGAGATTGCCTATGCGCTCGACAAAAAGACCGAGGAGTTGTCGAAAGGTATGCAGCAGAAGATCCAGTTCATCGGGACGCTGCTGCACGATCCGGGGCTGATCATCATGGACGAGCCCTTCAGCGGGCTGGACCCAGTGAACGCGGTGCTGGTGGAGCGCACTTTGCTTGATCTGAAGGACGAGGGCAAGGCCATTCTCTTCTCCACGCATCGCATGGACCAGGTGGAGAAACTGTGCGACTCCATCTGCCTCATCAACAACGGCCAGGCGGTTCTGGCCGGCAAGGTGCGCGAGATCAAGGGCCGCTACGAGCGCGATCACGTGATCGTGGAGTTCGAAGGCGGCGCGGATTTTCTCCGCAGCGAGGAGATCGCGGACGCGCAGAACTTCGCCGGCCACGCGGAGGTTCGCCTTAAGCCTCACGGCAACGCGCAGAAGCTGCTCAAAGAAGCTTCGGCCGTGGCAACCATCTACCGCTTTGAGCTGGTCGAGCCTTCGCTCGAAGAGATTTTTATCCGCACCGTGGGAGGCAAAGCCGATGCGTAATGCGCTTTTGATCGCCAAGCGCGAGTATCTGGAACAGATTCGCGGCAAGGCCTTCAAGATGTCCACGATCGGGCTGCCGGTGTTGTTTGCGGTGATCGTAGCCGTCGGGTATGTATCGAGCCTGGGCTTCGGCACGGGACGGCATCTGGTCATTGCGTCGTCGAATCCGGTGTTGGCCAATGCCGTCCGCGCGCAACTGATGGCCGTAAGGAGCGACAAACCCACAGTGGACGTGGTGGCTCCTTCTACGCCCCAGGAACGCGCCGCGCTGATCCGTGCGGTTCGCGCCAAGACCATTGACGGCGTGCTGACGATTTCGACTTCAGATAGCGGCGTGCCGATCGTCAACTACTTTTCGCTGGCGTCGGGCGACTTCCTCACCACCTCGCGGTTGAAAGACGCTGTGAACAGCGGCCTGGTGGACGAGCATCTGCTGGACGCGGGAATGAGCAAGACGGACGCGGTGAGGCTCACCGATGGCATCACCATTGGCACCTATCAGGTAAAAGAGGACGGCAAGATCGTAAAGAGCGATGCGGAGGCCTCGTTTTGGAAGGGCTATGTGATGGCCATCCTGCTCTCGCTGACCACCATGATCTACGGCCTGAACGTGCCGCGCTCCATCATTCAGGAGAAGACCTCACGCATCTTCGAGGTGATGCTGGCGACGGTGAAGCCCAGCGAGATGCTGGCTGGGAAGCTGATCGGCGTCGGCGCTGTGGGCTTTACGCAGATCCTCATCTGGCTGGTGGCGGGGCTGGCTATCCTGGCAACGCCGTTTGCGGCGGCGATGATGACCGGGTCGTTCGCGCTGCACTTTTCCGTGGCTGAAGGCCTGCTCTTCCTGGTCTATTTTGTGCTCGGCTACCTGCTCTATAGTTCGCTTTTCGCCGGCCTGGCCGCCACCTGCGAAACCGAGCAGGAGCTGCAGATGTACATGCCGCTGGCCGCCATCCCGACGTGGCTGAGCTTCGCGATGATCGTGTTGATCATCAAGAACTCGAATTCGGTGTGGTCGATCGCGGCCTCGCTCTTTCCGCCCACCGCGCCCATCGTCATGTTTCTGCGTATGGCCTCTGAGGTGCCGCCCCTGTGGCAGTTTGCGGTCTCCATCGGCCTGTTGATCGTGAGCATCTGGGCCACGCTGTGGCTTTCTTCGCGGCTCTATCGCGTCGGTGTGCTGATGTACGGCAAGCGGGCCACGCTGCCTGAGCTGCTGCGCTGGCTGCGCTACTCCTGAGCCGCGGCAGCCGCGCCCTGCTGGGTCCAGAGGCGCAGGGTCTGCTCCGGCCGGCCTACACTAAAATCAACTGGATGAGCGCGGAAACACAACCCAACCTGCGACAGCGCCAGCCGCGCGCGGCGCGGTCTTTGGAGGGCGGGGAGGCGCGATTTTCGCTGGGCCAGCGCCTGGCGCTGGCCGTGGTCCCGCGTGTGGTGTGGGCGCTGCTGTGGGTTGTGGGGCTCACCTGGCGTTTCGAGGTCATCGCGGAGGAAGATGTCGTCCCGTGTCTTATGGGCGAGAGGTCGGGAAACTACATCTGCTGTTTCTGGCACCAGTGCGTGCTGCCTTGCACGGTGTATTTCCGGTACTCGCGCGCTGTCATTCTCGTCAGCCGCAGCTTCGACGGGGAGCTGATTGCGCGCATCCTCAAGATGTTTGGCTATGGGGCGGTGCGCGGCTCCAGCTCGCGTAGCGCGCGCGAAGGGCTGCTGGGGCTGAAGCAGGTGATTGAGAGCGGGCGGACGGCCATCTTCACCGCCGATGGGCCGCGCGGGCCGATCTACCAGACCAAGATGGGACCGGTTAAGCTGGCGCAGATGACCGGCGCGCCCATCGGCGCCTTTCATCTGGAGCCGGAGCACGCATGGACCCTGAACTCCTGGGACCGCTTTCTGATTCCCAAACCCTTCACGCGGATTGTGGTGAGCTGGGCGCAGTGGACGCGGGTGCCAGCCGATTTGACTGACGAAGACTTTGAGCCCAAGCGCCAGGAGCTGAATGCGGCCATGGAGCGGGCGCGGATGCGCGCCCTCGCGCACTTCAGCAAGGCCAAAGCATGAGCGACCGGCGCGACCATTCCGAAACCCGGCCAGAACGGCGCTCAGCACCGCATCAAGATTCGCATCAAGACCTGCGTGTCGACGACTTCGACTTTGAGCTGCCCGCGGAGCTGATCGCGCAGCAGCCGCCCACCGAGCGCGGCGCGAGCCGCATGCTGGCGATGGACCGCGCGACGGGCGCTTTCGAGGACACAACCTTCGCGCAGCTTCCGCAGTTCCTCAAGCCCGGTGACCTGCTGGTGCTCAACGACAGCCGCGTGATTCCCGCGCGCCTCTACGCCCGGCGCACGCTGCAGCGCGAGCGCGAAAAACCCACCGGCCGGATCGAGGTGATGCTCACCGAGCCGGCTGGAAAGGACCAGTGGCACGCGCTGGTGAGGCCGGGGCGCAAGGTGGCCATTGGCGAGCGGCTGGTTTTTCCTGCTCCGGACGGCACGATTGTGCTGGAGGCCGAGGTGCTCAAGCGCGGCAAGTACGGGGACCGGCTGCTGCGCTTCGCGCCGGGAGCGGATTTCTTCGCGGCGATTGAACGCATCGGCCACACGCCGCTGCCGCCCTACATTCACCGCGATGACGCCGCTGCCGACCGCGAGCGCTACCAGACCGTCTACGCGCGCGAGCGCGGATCGGTGGCCGCACCCACGGCCGGGCTGCACTTCACGCCGCAGATGCTGGATGCCATCGCGGCGCGCGGTGTGGAGATTGCGAGGATTACGCTGCATGTGGGCCTGGGCACCTTTGCGCCCATTCGGGTGGAGCGGGTGAAGGACGTGCGCCTGCATCGCGAGCGGTACACGCTGAGCGCGGAGACGGCGGAGGCTGTGAATCGCGCGCTGCGGGAGGGCAGGCGGGTGGTGGCTGTGGGCACGACGGTAGTGCGCACGCTGGAGGCGTGTGCACGGCGCGGCGAGGGCAGGGAACTGGAGCCGCACTCGGGCGCGACGGAGATTTTTATCTCGCCGGGATTTGAGTTTCGCGTGGTGAGCGCGCTGCTGACCAATTTTCATCTGCCGCAGTCGAGTTTACTGATGCTGGTGAGCGCGTTTGCGGGGCGGGAGCGGGTGCTGACTGCGTACCGGCACGCTGTCGAGGCGCGCTACCGGTTTTTCAGCTATGGGGATTGCATGTTGATTCAATAAAGAAACAAATGCGGGTAACCAAAGTCTTGGGATGCTAGTGTAGTCCGCCGTTAATTTCATCTTTTATGCAGAGCGGCGCGGGCGCGGGTGACCTTTTCCAGGATGTCGCTGGCCTTGGCAGTCCAGATGAAG
>JAJZNH010000761.1 GCA_021811745.1 Acidobacteriota bacterium | reverse complement strand
CTTACTTGTCAATAATTAACTGGGACGGGACACTAGATACTGATCGGAATCTCCTACCTCATCGCAGCGCTCTGGATTTTTTTCATCCAGTCGCCGGCATTGCTGCCCTGACGCTGGTACTCGCTCTCTATATTGCAGTGGAAGGTGCGCTGGAACTGGCGGTCTTCAGTGCGATACGTGGTCTACCGGGATCTCGCTGGTTTCTGGTTGACACCATCATCTCGGTCTTCGTTGCCGGCCTGATTCTGCTCCACTGGCCGTTCAGTTCAATCTGGGCTTTAGGCATAGATGGCGTTTTCGAGATCAGCCTTAATCTATTGATTCTAAAATGGTAGGCGAGGCGGGAATCGAACCCACAACCCCCGGCTTAGAAGGCCGGTGCTCTATCCAGTTGAGCTACTCGCCCGTGTTTTCATTCTAGCTTTGAATTTTCGCGTTCTCAGGTTCCCCGCCGTCTGGCGCCACGCCGGCAACGGCCTGCAAATAGCGGATGACCGTGGCCTCGGCCCAGTGAATTTCGTCACCGCCATCGCGACCGAGAAACGCGCAGTGGCCACCGTGGCGCGTCTCCACAAAATCGATATGCAGATTGGCCTTCAGACGTGCGCGCGTTTCCGGAGTGAGGCGGATAAATGGATCGTCCTGAGCGCACAGGACCAGCGTGGGCACCGCGATGCGATCCACAACTCGCGCACTGGCAACGCGAAAATAGTAGTCGTCGGCATTCCTGAATCCGCAGCAGGGCGCCACGATCTTGTCGTCGAATTCGCGGATGGAGCGGACAGCGCCGAGGCCATCAAGCTTGTAGAGACCAGGATACAGCTCTACCTTACGCCGAATGCGGCGCATCAGGCCGCGCAGAAAATGCCACTCGTAGGCGCGGTTCGCGGGTTCGTGCAACGCGTCGGCGCTGGGCGCCAGATCGATGACCGGGCACACCGTGGCCACTGCGCAGAGAGGTCGCCGCTGTTCCCACTCGCCGGCCAGCTTGAGCACGAGGTTGCCGCCCATCGAATAGCCAAGCAGGGCCACGCGCCGCAGGCCGAACCGCATCGTGTAATGCTGCACCACCGCGGCCACGTCGAAGGAGCGTCCGGAGTGGTAAAGGGTGGGCGTGAGCGCCTCGGATCCGCAGCAGTTGCGCATATTCATGCGCACCACGTTCATGCCCGCGGCCCAGGCGCGTGCGGCAATGCCGCGCATATAGCGGGAATCGGACGAGCCCTCAAGCCCATGCACCAGCACGACCGTGAGCCGCGCGGCGCGAACTGCTTCCGGCTGCCAGTTCGAGTGACACAGGACGCGGCTCCCATCGGCGGCGTCAACCTCGACGGCTTCTTCCTCTGCCTGCAGCCGGAATGGCGGCCGCGGCAAAAAGTTCCCGACGATGGTTTGCAGATGGCCGCTGCTCAATCCGCGATGCGCCACGAATGGCCTCAGCCAGCGCCGCTGCGCGCCTGCGCGCGGATCGACGCACGTTTCAGCGGACACACCGCCGCAGGGTTCCGGCATCGCCTGGGAATCGTTCGCCACAAAGATTCGCTGTCCGCAACGCCGGCCCGGCGCCGCTCCAAGGTGCTCTCCTGCCCGCGCTTAGAGATGCCCTGGGCATCGGTAAAGCTTGCGAGTCGCTGAATTGACGTTAACACGACGCGTGGTACGCCCTCAATTTCGGCCCGTGACGACCCTCGCGTTTCGATCAGTCGACTGTGAGCGTCAATGTCGTCGAATGAGAGATTCCGGTCGATGTCACGGTAACCGGGATCGAGTACGTTCCCGCCGGCGTGGTATTTGTGCTGCTCTGCCCAGCGGACCCGCCCTTGCCGTTTGTGCCGCCGATCGCGCTTGTGCAACAGGATATTCCCGAGCTCAGCACCCCAGCCAGCAACACCAGCAATAGCAACTTCCGCCGGCGTCTCAGCCCGAGAGGCAGCAGGACGAGGCCGCAATAGAACGGCCAGCGCCGCGCACCGGAGAGCGGCTGCGTTCCAGCCGTAAGACTGCTGTTACCGGTGTAGATCTGCACCTCGATGTTGCCCTGCACGCCCGAACTGAGACTCTCCGTGGCCGGACTGAACAGGCACAACGCGTAGGATGGCAGAGTCCCGCACTGGAACGAGAAGCTCCCGTCGGCTCCATTCGGCGTAATCAAAAGCTTGAAATCCGCTTGCTGGCCGCTGGAAACGGTGGCGCTAGCCGGCCCCAGCGGGGCCAAAGTGAAATCGAATCCGCTGCCGGAAAGCGCGGTTGTGGCGGGCACGGACACGTCGCTGGAGCTTGCAGTGAGTGTGCCGGTTGCCGGTCCAGGCGCCAAAGGCGTAAACACAACGCCTGCGCTGCAGCTTGCTCCGGGAGCCAAGCTGCCGGTACAGACGTTCTGTGTCACGTTGAAAGGCCCGGTGGCGTTCAGCGTCACTTTCGCGATGGCAAAGCTGCTGAAATTGGTGATTGTCACCGTCTGTGCGCTGCTGACCTGACCCATGCCCACTGCCGCCTCGAACGGCAGTTGCGCTGGTGTTGCGGTGAGGCCGGTAGAGATTTGTCCGGATCCGTTCAACGGGACCTGCACGGCCGTTACTCCCGGCGTGGAAGAGGAAATGTTGAGCGTTGCCGCAATGGGCCCAGCCGCCGCAGGAGTAAAAACGACCTGCACCGTGCAGCTACTATCGCTGTTCAGCACCGCTCCGCAGGTTTTGGGCCCTAGCGAAAAGTCTGCCGTGGCAGGGCCCGTAATCTGCAAGCCCAGATTGACAACCGCTTCGCCGCCGCCGTTGGTGATGGTCACTGTTTGCGGGGCGCTGGCTACGCCGGGCTGTTGCTGCGGGAAAATGAGGCTTGCCGGACTCGCGCTCAGGGCTCCCGGCTGCAACCCTGTGCCGCTCAATGCCACGGTCTTGGTTCCCAGATCGTCGGCGATGGTCAATGTACCGGTGAGAGCCCCCGTTTGTGTGGGGGCAAACTGTACGCTGACGGTGCAGGAGGTTTGTGCGGCCACACCGCCCAGGCAGTCACTCGTTTGCTGGAAATTCAAGCTCGCCGTAATCGCCGTGATGTGCAGTGGCAGGTCGCCCGTGTTCGAAATAGTCAACGGCTGCGCGGCGGAAATCTGCCCGGAAGGCGTAGAAGGAAAAGCAAGCGATAGGGGCGTTAGGATATCGGTTGGGGGCGCGGCTCCTGTCCCGCTGAGCTGCACGATTTCCGTCCCATCCGCACCTGTCACGGTCAGCAGTCCGGTTGCCAGGCCTGCCGCTGTGGGCGTAAAGGTCACACTAATCTGGCAGGCGCCATTGGGAGCGAGCGTGCCAGTGTTGCACGTGTTGGTGGCGATGGCGAAGGGTGCGGCCGTGGCAACATTCGCGATCGTCACTGCGGACGCTGCCTTATTGGTGAGCGTAATGGACTCTGCCGCCGACGTCGAACCCACCTGCGTGGTGTCGAAGAACAAACTCGCAGGGTCGATGGTGATATTCCCGCCTGGAAGTCCGGTGCCATTCAGATCGACGGTAATTTGACCGCCGTAGACATTCGCGGGCACCGTCATTAATGCCGTGCGCGGACCGGTCCCCTGAGGCGTGAACGTCACTTGCAGATTGCAACTCGAGCCGACAGGCACCGGTTGGTCCGTACAACCGGTAGCGGCGAAATCGTCGCCATCGCCGCTCTTGGAAATCGCGCCGATCGCGAGCGGAGTCGAGCCGGTGTTGACCAGCGCCACCGTCTGCGGCTCGCTCGGGGTTCCGTAGACCTGGCTGGAAAACGTGAGCGATCCGGGGCTCGCCGACGCCGCACCGAGGCCGCTTTCCGCAGTCCACAGCGCGGTCTGCCATATGCCGCGTCCATAGGTTCCCGCCACCAGCACTGGGGCGGACGACGAACCGGATGCGGCGCTGAGCGCAACCACCGGCGCGGCGGGAAGCCCGGTTCCGAAGGGCGACCAGCAATTCGACGGTGCATTTTGGCAAGCGGCGATCTCGGTGGTGTAGTACACGCCGTCGTCCGTACCCACATACACGATATTCGCGTTCTGTGGATCCAAAGCCAGCGCGCTCACCGGAGTGTTCGGCAAATTGGAGGTGACCGCGTACCAGGTAGCACCGCCGTCCGTGCTGCGATAGACGCTCTGCACCACCAGGCCCAATTCGCTGATGCCCTGCACCGTTACGTAGACCGTCTTTCCGTCTGGGGCGCGGGGATCGATCACAATGCTGGAAATGTCAAGACCCTGCGCATTCAGCCTGGCGGTGTCGTTCGTTACCGGGTTTGCGGTCAGGTCGGTCCAGTCAGGCATCGCGGCCGACGTGGTATCGATGGTTGCCGCCAGCAGGTGGCCGGGGAGACTCGTCCCGCCATACAGTCCGGCATACACGACCTCTGTCGTGGGCGTTACGGCCATCGCCGCCATCGAGCGGATCAATGCATCTCCCTGGCAAGGGCCAGGCGCGCTTGCATTGTCGAGGACCGGGCTGACGGCATGCATCGCGGCTCCGCCGCCAGAACCGGCCCCGCGCCAGACGCGGCATGTGGCGATCAGCAATTGCGCCGGGTCCAGCGGATCCACAATAAATGCCGCCGGCACCGGCATTGCGTACCCATCGCCGCCCACATCGGCATCGCTCACCACGGGGCTGGTGCCGAAATCGGCCGAAGTGCAGGCAGAAGGCTGCGCGCACAAGTAAATCGCCACGCCCGCCTGCTCGTTCACGTACCAACTATTCTCGTCGCTCGAAGGGATCGCTACCGGGCCGCCATATCCGGACAACATCTGTGGCCAGTCAGCGGTCGCAGCCGTGCTCTTCACGCCTGCGGTTCCATTCACCCCCAGCCCCGCCATCAAGCTGTACGGCGAACTTAGAACCGGCGAGAGGCTTGTCACCTCGGCCAGCGAGCCCATGCTGCCATCGGGGTTCTGGAATTGTCCGTTCAGGTTCTGGAAATGGCTCGCGTCCGACGAACTGCACACGGGATCGCTGCTGTTCTCGCCGACCGCGTCCAGGGAACGCCACAGCCCGCTGTCGTTGCCGAGAAAGACTTCGAGTGGATTGCCTTGGTTCCAGGCCAGCACGTGCTGGAACTCGCCCACCTGCGCACTCATGCACGTCGTGGCATTCGTGGTGTTGCGCCATGTGCAGCCCTGTGACACCGGGCACGCCGTCTTCCACAGGTCATGCGCACCGGCCAAAATCTCGATGTCCTGCTGCACAGGGCTCGCCGCCTGCCCCACCGGGACCACCGCCAGGGCCAGGTTGTAGACGCCGTCGGCAATCGTCGCCGGCCCAGCCAGGGTGTTGGTCTCCAGCGCCGTGGTGTCCCATTGCTGTGCAAACCCGAGAGGCGCCGTGCAGGCCCCGTTGGCGAAGGAGCAGGCATCCCGCCAGAGGCCCTGGTCCTGGTTGTTGGTGTCCACGGTCCAGGCATAGGTGTCGCCGGTCACCGGGTCCACGGCCAATGCGCCGCGGAAGATGGGACACGCAATCGAGCCGGTCTTACCGGTATTCGTCGGGCACATGGCCGTCGTCAGTCCTGCTCCCGGCTGCGCATCCAGACGGGTCCAGGTCACACCGTCGGGCGACTGGTAGTACCCGTGATAACGCACCGCCGCGATGAAAACTTGCCGCTTTGGATTCCACACCACCGCAGTGGCCGCATTGCCATCGGGCTTGGGAAAACTGTCCAGCGGGCCTTGCACATTCACACCGCCTCCGTCGGTAATGGTCGCCAGGTGCCAGTCCGCGCCGGAATGGGTCGAGTAATAGAGTCCCTGCAGACTCCCATACGGCGCCACGGCGTTCACCAGAACGCCTTCGTAGGCTTGCGACACGGCCGCCACCACCACCTGCGGATTGACCGTGCTCCAGGCAAAACCCGCAAAGCCCTCCCCGCCGAACAGGTAATTTTGTGAGCTGAGCCCCGACTCCACATCCACGGTCCTCGAGATCAGCGACCACGTGGTTCCGTTGTCGGCGGAGCGCAGGATGCCCGCTCCATAGTAGGAATCGAGCGCGTCGTTCGGGTCGCCCGTGCCGGCCAGGATCACACCCGTCCCGCCGGTCTGCACCGTAAGTGCACCAATGCTGATCGAAGCATCCCAGGCGCCTCCGAACGCCGACACCGCGTCCGTAAGCGGGATAAACACGGGCGAAGCGGAGGCGGCGTTCTGCGCCATCCATATCCCTCCGCCGGTGGTACCCACATAGAGATGATTGCCCGAGAGATCGGCAGGATCGAAGGCCAGCGAGGAAACGCGGCCCGTAACCAGCCCGAAATCTTGCGTCTGTACCGCTGCAGGGCCGAGCGGTGTCCAGGTCGGTGTTGCAGTTCCCTGCCCCAGTGCGGCAGCCGTGACCGTCGCGGCCGCACTCGGATGCACCAGACGATGGCCCGGCCGCCACCCGCGCTGGGCGAGAAACCTCTGCGCTTCCGCCGCGCGCGGAGGGCCTGCCACTGCGCGCGACGGCGCAGGAGCAGCGGGCCTCACCATCGGTCCTTGCGCCCTCGATGCGCAGGTTAGTATCGCCAGTAGCAGGACCGCCACGTCCGGTCCGATCCGCAGAGCCCCAGGCGCCGCGGCAGCATGCCTGAGCCCCTTCGCAGTCCCTGCCCCACGGCCTTGGTTCCGTCTATCCATTCGCTTCATTTCCACGCGTCCGGAAGCTGGCCCGGCCCCCTTCGTGAAAATCTTCTAAGGCTAAGGGATGCGGAATCCATAAGAATCCGCAAAGCGAAGCTCGTATATTCCAGATTTGAAATTGTGGCCCATTATAGGACAGCGACAAACCCGTGCCAATGTGATTCACAACACAGGCCAGCGGAATCGTATCCACGTGGATTTTGGGGAAATTGGGAGGGTTGGCGCCGTCCCTCCGGGGTTGAGCCTCCTTTGGAGACCGGTTTCCCCGGCGCGACCGATCGCCGTTGCGCCTGCGGCGCGGTGAAATCGAATCACCTTCGTCGGCAAAATACCTTCATGCGAGTGTCACGCCAAATTTGGCTCACACCGGACAATCAACTTACGGGATGCGCCGCCTCAGCGCTGCTTCCGGATATACGCGTCCGCATCGAATTTGCGCGCGAAGGATGCGCGCGTCATGGAACGTACCAGACCGAATACCGGCCGGTTGAACCAGGGACGGTCGAGCTTTCCCACAATGGCCCAGGCGATTCCGGCATACCCGTTGGCATCGCGACCATCGAGTTCGTAGCGGTCGTTGAGAAACACCGCCCAATCGAAAGCGGCCGCCGGGTCGGGCGCCCACTCCAGAATTTTCTTCGCCCAATACATCCGCATGGTGTTGTGCATCCATCCGGTCGTGACCATCTGCCGCTGGGCCGCATTCCATAGATCGTCGTCTGTCTCCCCGCGCTCAAGCTGGGCCAGCGTATATTGCCGTGGGCGCGCATCGGCGGCATGCTCCATCAGCGACCGCCGCGCCCATGGCGCAGCGCACTCCCAGTTGTCGTAGTTCGCCTCATGGCGCACAAACAGAACCGCCAGTTCCCGCCAGCCGACGAGTTGATCCAGAAATTTCTTCTTAGCCTCGGATGGCAGCGGCGCTCGTCCCACGGCCAGGGCGATCGTCAATGGACCGATGTTGCCAAAGTGGAGATACGGGGACAGGCGGCTGGTGCCATCAATCTCAGGATGGTTGCGGCTCTCGCCGTAGCGCGCCAGATCGTTGCTTACAAACCTCCGCAACTGTTTCATCGCCGCGTGTGTGCCGCCGATGAAGGTATCCACGGGCTGAATCGACCGGTCGAGTTTGGTGAAGCCGGCCGTGATGTCCTGCTTCAGATCGAAGCTGTCGAGACTTTTCGCCGCCATGAAGGCGTGCAGCGGCTCCGGATTCTTTGCCGCAACCAGAAACCGCGGCAGTTCACGCTCCAGATGCGGGCGGAAGTGATGCAGCAGCGCAAAGCTGCGGTTGAAAACCCGCGATGGAACCACCACGTCCGCGTCCACTGTCCAATACGGAATCCTCAGCCGCTTCGCCAGCACCCGCCGCCAGCGCTCCGGGGCGCGGCAGGGATTCTCATCGCCAATCAGCAGCGCCGCCTGCACTTCTTCAAGAAACGCTTCGAGCTGATTGCTCGGAGGACGACGCACCACAAACGTCAATCCACGTTCCGCCGCGTCATCTGCCGCATCGCGCAGCCCCTGCTGCAAGAAATGGTAGTGGCGCAGGTTGGCATTCGGGTAATTGGAAATGACCGAGAAGAAAACCACCACCGGCAGGCCGAGAAGATTGCCGGCCTCGATTGCCACTTCCAGCGCGGGATTTTCGACGATGCGCAGGGCCCGCTGCATCCAGTAGACGACACAGGCGCCGTCTCTGCGCCATTGATCGCCGCGGCGCACGAGAACTCGCGGTTGATCCGCCAATCGGGCGAGCT
>JAJZNH010000438.1 GCA_021811745.1 Acidobacteriota bacterium | reverse complement strand
GGCGAGCCGCTACCGGACTGGTTCGCACCCCTCCTCGCACCTGGTTTGCGCGTCTTTCATTGGCATGGCGATACCTTCGATCTTCCCGTTGGCGCGATCCGCCTTGCCGGATCAGATCTCTATGAGAATCAAGCATTTACTGCTGGAAGATCAGCGCTCGCCCTGCAATTCCATCCGGAGGTGATCGCCACTGATCTGGAGACTTGGTATGTAGGACACGCGTGCGAGCTTCACACCAAAGGCATTGATGTTGAGGGGCTGCGAACAGATGCTCACAGATATGGCCCTGCCCTTGCCGCGGCAGCCAATTCCTTCTGGAATCGCTGGCTGGATTACATCTTGTAGCGGCCCAGGTCTTCGTCGTTCAGGCCCTCAAGCCAGCCGCGCAACTGCTCGGCGTTGGGACCTTCAGGGTTGCCAGAGGTATTCAGCTTCGCTCTTTCCATCACTTGCTCCGCTACAAAAATTGGACAATCGGAACGTAGAGCGAGGGCGATCGCATCGGAAGGACGAGAGTCGACCATTACCAGTTCCCCATCCTGCCTGAGCCACAGAACAGCATAGAATGTATCATTATTAAGATCATTAATTACAACGCGTTCCAGCTCGGCATTCAGGTAATGGATTAAATTTCGAGTAAGGTCGTGAGTCATCGGCCTGGGCGCGGCCAGCTTCTCGATTTCGATGGCGATCGCGTTCGCCTCAAAGATGCCCACCCAAATGGGCATCACTGTCTCTGATGCAATATCCTTCAGCACGACGATGGGCATGTTGGTGGCAGGGTCCATCATCAGCCCGCGTATCCGCACCTCGATATCCATCTCTCACTTCTCCCTTACTCCAACATCTTAGACTGCTTCGCCCACCAAACTATTCGGAAACGTTGTGGTAATTTTCACTTGCAGGTAGCTGCCCGGCGCCGGCGCGATCGGTTGCGTCTGGGTAAAGTTGACGGGCTTGTTCTGGCTGCTGCGGCCCACGATTTGCCCGCGAGCCGGATTGACGCCTTCAACCATTACCTCAATAATCTCTCCCAAGTGTCTTGCATAATTGATCCTTTGAATCTCTCGCTGGCGGTCAAGCAGGACCTGAAGCCGATGCGCCTTCTCCGCATCCGGGATCGAATCGATCATCGTCAAGGCCGGCGTGTTGGGGCGCGGCGAATACTTGAACCCGAAAACGCAATCGTACTGCACCTCGGCAAGCAGGTCCATGGTCTGGATGAAGTCATTCGCCGTCTCTCCGGGGAAGCCCACGATGATGTCGGTTGAAAGCGAGATGGAGCGCCGGGCGGACTTGATCCAGTTGATTCGCTCCAGGTACCACTCCGCCGTGTACTCGCGCGCCATAAGACGCAATACCCGGGTCGAACCGGACTGCACGGGCAAATGAATGTGATTGCAAAGGGTGGGAACGGCGTCGACGGCTTCCACGATGTCGCGGGTAAAATCGCGCGGGTGGCTGGTGGTGAAGCGCACGCGCCGGATTCCGGGAACCTGCCCCACGGCCGCCAGCAGCTCCGCAAAGCTGAGCTTCCCTTCCGGGTCGCGGTAGCTGTTCACGTTCTGGCCCAGGAGCTGAATCTCGGTATAGCCGAGGTCGGCGATACGCCTTGCCTCTGCCAGAACCGAGGACGAAGTCCGGCTCCGCTCCTTGCCGCGCGTATAGGGAACGACGCAGTAGGCGCAGAACTTGTCGCAGCCCTCGATGATCGTGATGTAGCCGCGGTAGGGATTTTGCCGGGCGGTAAACTCGGTCTCGAAGGTCTCGTCGGTCTGGCGGTCGTCGAGGCCGGTGACGCGGCTCTCGCCTGCTTCGAGGCGAGCGAGCATCTCCGGCAGCTTGCGGTAAGAGGCCGAACCCGAAACCAGCGAGACGTGGGGAGCGCGCTCGAAGATCTTTTCGCCCTCCTGCTGCGCAACGCAGCCGAGGACGCCGAAACGTTTACCGGCCTTGTGGAGCGCCTTGTAATCGCTGAGCCGATGAAATACCTTCTGCTCTGCTTTGTCGCGGATGGAGCAGGTGTTGTAGAGGATCAGGCCTGCGTCTTCTTCCGACTCAACCTGGCGGTAGCCTTGCTGCAGCAGTGTGCCAACAATCTTTTCGGAGTCGTGGGCATTCATCTGGCAGCCGAAGGTCTCGATGTAGAAGGTTTTCTCGGTTGCCATGGCAATTCCAAGTATACCGTGTTCGGAATTCGGCCGAAATCGCGCCAGCCTAGCGCAGGCCTGTATGTAGGTAGGCCAGTAGAGCGGCCATCTGCTCTTGTGTGAAGCGTCCGGTGAAGGGCGGCATCAATCCCTTTCCACCCAGAACTGTGCGTTCGACCTGGATGTCCGTGGCGGGTGCGCCGCTGGGCAGTGTGGGGTGATTGAAGATGCCGTGCAAATTGGGTGGAACTTTCTTGAGGCCGAGGTTGTTGAACTCATGGCAGTGGGCGCAACGCACCTCGTAGAGGCGCTTCCCTTCCGCCTGCTGGAGCGTAAGAGATGAAGCCGACCGGCACCCGCTCAGGCCAATAAAGATTGCCAATGCAACCCATGCGTAAGCGGCCATTCGGCTTGTTGCAGGTCGAAGCGCCGTATTGCGGCAAATTTGCGAAAGGATAATGGTCCTCCCGGACAGCAGAATGAAAGCGGCCCGAACGTGCTCTCCCTGGCAGCATTTCCCTTATCAGTCTGAGCGTGCGTGGCCGCATGGTCAACCCGGCTGGCAGTATGCTGGATGCATGCCGCTTCCCTTTCTGGAAGAGATTCGAGCTGCGCAGACGCTGATTTACCGCCATATGCAGCCAACCCCGCAACTGAGTTGGCCGCTGCTTAATGAGCGGCTGGGCGCCGCGGCTTGGATCAAGCACGAAAATCACACGCCAGTAGGCGCCTTCAAGCTGCGTGGGGCACTCGTTTATCTGGACTGGATCAAGCAAACGCAACCCCACGTGCATGGTGTGGTGGCCGCCACGCGGGGAAATCATGGGCAAGGTGTTGCCACGGCTGCGCGGCTTCTGGGGATGAAGGCAGTCATTGTTGTTCCCCGGGGCAACAGCGCCGACAAAAATCGTGCCATGAAGGCGCAGGGCGCCGAATTGCTCGAATTTGGCGAAGATTTTCAGGAGTCGCTGGAATTTGCACGGGCCGTGGCCATGGAGCGCGGTCTGACGATGATCGATTCCTTCCACGAGCGGCTGGTATGGGGCACAGCGACCTTTGCGCTGGAGCTATTTCAGGGCGCTCCCCCGCTTGACGTTGTTTATGTGCCGATCGGGCTCGGATCGTCAATCTGCGGCGTCGCGGCGGCACGGAGGGCCCTTGGCTTACAGGTTGAAATCGTCGGAGTCGTGGCGGCCGCAGCTCCAGCGTATGCCCTTAGCTTCAGGGAACACAGACCCGTTGAGGCACCGGCACGCACCGCGATTGCAGACGGCCTTGCCTGCCGGATTCCCAACCCGCAAGCGTTGGAATTAATTTGGGAGAACGTCGCCCGCATCCTCACGGTGAGCGACGAGGAGATCATAGGCACGATGCGAATTTATTACGAGGACACACATAATGTAGCCGAGGGCGCCGGAGCCGCGGCGCTGGCGGGGGCCCTCCAGGAAAGTGACCTCTTGCGGCGTAAGCAAGTGGGTATTGTGCTCTCCGGCGGCAACGTGGACAGAAAGGTCTACGCTTCCGTGCTCAGCGGGGAGTGCTGATGAGCGAGAAGAACCCGGCCCGGGCTACTGAGAATCTCACGCCGATGGCTCATGCTGCCCAGAACCGCTGCTTCGGCTGCGGTCAGGCAAACCCTGGCGGATTGCACCTCGAGTTTCTTCTCGCGGAGGACCATTCGGTAGTCTGCCATGCATCCATCCCGGCTGCTTTTGAAGGTCCGCCTGGGTATTTGCACGGCGGCATCATTGCCACCCTGCTCGACGAGATTATGAGCAAAGCCGTCCGCGCCCGCGGATGGACAGCGATGACACGCCGGATGGAGGTGGATTATCTGCGCCCGGTTCTCACCGATGCGCCGATTCGCATGGAGGGTCGCGTAACGCACAGCGAAGGCCGCAAGCACTGGACAGAGGCGCGGATTCTGAGCGCGGAAGGAAACGAACTGGCTGTGGGCAGAGGATTGTTTATCGAGGTTCTCGCGCGGGAGAAATCCTGAGGGCGGCCCAGAAGACCGCCCCGCCGTGTCTCAGTGAACCATGTTGATCGTGTCTTGCGTGACAGTATCGAACGTTGTGATCGCCTTGGAGTTGGCCTCGAAGGCACGCTGGGCGATGATGAGGTTTGAAAACTCGGCGGAGATATTGACGTTGGACTGCTCCAGGGCTCCATCCTCTATGCTGCCCAGGCCGGAACTCCCCGGAACTCCAACTGTGGCTGTGCCGCTGGCGAGCGTCGTCGCATAGTCGCCGTTGCCCAGCAACTGCAATCCATCGAGATTGGGGACATTCGCCAGCGCCAACTGCCCCACATTTTCCTGCTGACCGTTGGAGTAGGTCGCCGTAATGGTGCCATCAGAACCGATGGTGAAGCTCTGATACTGGCCGCTCGCATCGAGACTCCGGAAGCCGTGGCGACCTGGCTGATCGTGGGCGTTCCGCCAGGACCGAGCAGATTCCAGTTCATGCTTAGGTTGGCAGCGCCATTCGCCAATCCGGTAAAGCTGAGCGGAATGGACGAAATATCGCCGCTGGCCGCGCCTACGGTTGTTGCCGTTCCGCCCGAAGGCGTGACAGAAATCAGATTTCCGCTGGAGTCGAAGGTCATGGTTCCGGTCACGGGCGTACAGGCTTTGGAGGTAAAGTCCGAGTCCGGCAGTGACGCGGAGTAACTCCAGGTGTTCGTGCCCGTCTGGGTATAGGTCACCGTGGCGATGTGGCTTACGCCCAGCGAGTCATAGACCGTAATCTGCGCCGGAAAAGTAGTGCCGGAGGCGGATGACGCATCGAGATTGACAGTCATATCCAAGTTGGTCGTCGCCTTGGGCGGTTCCACCTGACCCAAAGGAATATTGATGGCGGTCAGTGGCGCGTTGGTGTTCACCACCCCGTTTGCGGCCGGGTAGCCCAGAACGCTCAGGCCGTTGGAGGTAACCAGGTTCCCGTTCGAATCGAGAGAAAAGTCTCCCGCGCGTGTGTACTCGCGCGTTCCGTTGCCGCTGTCCACCACAAAGAACCCGCTTCCGTTCAACGCTACGTCGGTTGCATTGCCTGTTGAGTTGATTGATCCCTGGGTAAAAGAAGTGTCGTTGGATGCAACCTGCACACCGGCGCCCGTCTGAATGGGATCGCCCGCGCCGGTGGATCCGATCTGCTGGTAAAAGAGATCGGCAAAGTTGGTGGTCTGCGCCTTGAACGCCGTCGTGTTCATGTTCGACAGGTTGTTCGCAATCGTGTTCAAGGCGGTTGAGTCGGCCTGAAGGCCTGTAAGCGGAATGAAGAAACTTGCCATCGTGGATCTCCTCTTGCTGCTGATTGCAGTTGGCGCAGGCCGCGGCGGCCGGCGAGTGTGAATGAAACTAACGCGTCCCGGAAGGCCCGCCCGCAAGCGGCTGCGTGAGCGGCCGTCCATCCAGAGCGTGGGCGACGCGATCCGCGGCGGGGCTGGCTGCGGGAATACCGAGATTGCCGGGAGCTGATTCGATTGGCGGTTTCAAGGCACTGGAGTTTTTGGCCGTGTCGGCGCCAGATGTGGCTGGCCCGGCAGCAGTGGCCGCGTTAACGCTTGCGCGGGAGGGCGCGGGAGATGGGCGTATGGCCGCACCGGAGGCTGCCGCGGTTGAGGCCGGGCTGCCCAGCGCTCCTGAGAGTGTCTGGTTGATGCCGATGAGCTGCTCAAGACTGTTGACCTGAACAAGCTGGCTGATGTACTCGTTTGGATCCGTGGTTGCGGTCGGGTCCTGGTTCTGCATCTCGGTTACGAGCAGCGTGAGAAAATCATTGGCCGAGATGCTGGCAGACGAAGTGCTGGTGTTGCCGGTGCCGCTCGTCCCGTTCGTTGAAGCATCCATGGGAGCCGCGGTTTTTGACGGCAACTTCTGAACTTCGGAGAATGAAGCGGCCGGATGATGATTCAAAATTGCTGTTGTCGCCATATTTCCTCCTGCATCTCTCTTGCCCGGATCTGCCCGGGGATTTCTCCCTGCGCCGCGCTGCTAGCTGTATGACGCGCTTTTGCCCATCGCCCCTCAAGCCAGCACCGAAATGTATGCGCCACCGCGCCTTGCTGGCAGAATTGCTTCGGTCCCGCCGGAGCGCGCCGCAATCTGCGAGGGTGCGCTCGCGGGGACCGGCGCACCCGGCCGGGAGTCTGAATGCGATTGGGCCTGCGCGCCCTGCCCGGGATTCTGCCCCGCCCCGTGATTCATTCCCTGCCCTGCGCTCCATCCGGCGTCCTGGCCCTCCGGCGCGGCAATTGTGATGTTGGCAACTGGCGCATGATGCTCCGCGAGATAGGTGTGCAGGCCCGCGATCTGGCCACCCAGCACTTGCGCCGCATCCGCCGAGCCGGGCACGAGCGAAGCGTGAACATTGCCTCCGCTCAGCTCCGCACGCACGCCGATCCAGCCAAGCGCGGGGTCCTGAAATCCCGCTTCGGCATGGTGTGCGCTTCCGTGAATCCAGCTCGGAGTGGCCATGCCCGGGTCCGCGTCGAGCGCGGAAAATGCTGCGTGTGCAGGATCGCCGCCTGCGGTGCTTGCCGCAGCGCTGCTGCCGCCGGCAACCTGCGCCGGTTCGTGCGTTCCGGTCAGATCGCGAGCCAGCACGGAGGATGCATCCGCGCTCAGGCCCGCAGCAGGCTCTTCGCGATGGCTGTCCTCGCGCGGAATGGGTGAGAACGGTCGCGCTCTCTCACCTTCACCGTGCCTGGCAATGCCGGCTACCCCAGCCACCAAAGACTGTGCGCGCAGTCGCGCAGGGCCCGTACCACGCGCGCTGGATATGGCCTCTGGCACGTCTCCTGAGGCCGCTAAGGGAGATGCCACATCGCCACTTTCATGAGGCTGCGCGTGAACCGGATCGGCGCTCTGCCGATCGAAAGCCTGAGGCGCTTCCACAGAAACCGCTTGAATCGCGCCCTGAGGCGCAGCGTTGGGAGCTGACACATCCTTCGCTTCGGAGCCCCGGGCGTCAGGCGCGATGTGGCCTTCTGGCACGGCGCCGGAACTCGCCGGGCCCGCAACGGCACCGGCAGCGGGTGGATTCGTTCGCTTCACCGCGGGCCCGGAAATGCCAGATGCTCCGAGACGCTCTTGCGGAATCGAGCGTTGGCCAGAAAAGCTTTTCGAAAGCGCCCGACCGGGCGTAGCTCCGACGCGCTCCGCAGCGGAACCCGCTGGATTGGCCGGCACTGGCGCCGCTGCTGCTGTCTCGGGAGCAATCCAGGGATTGGGTGTCGAGAGTGTTGCCCTTGGCGCAGTATCCAAGCCTGCCCGTTCGCCAGAGCGGGTCCGGCGATGTTTGCGAACAGAGTCTGCCGGATGGGAGCGTAATTTGCTTCCTTCAGTTGAAGAAAACCGCGTCCGGACTGAACTCGCTTCAAAGAGCTTTGTTTCTTGAGTCCCTGTTCCCTGAGCCTTTACGAATGGCGCCCCGGCGCCAGAAGCAGCCGGCAGACCGTTCTCCCGCACGCTTGCGCCGGTTCGCCGCGACGCCGCAATGCCACCCGGCAGCGATGCGGCCGGTGAAGCGTTTCCCATGGCTGCCCGCTTGCTGGCCGCCGCAGGTTGCTGCGATCCGGCTCCAGAAGCCCCTTCAACTTCAGATCCTTTTGTACCTTCGCCCAGGTCAGCCAACAGCGCCTGCCAACGGGCGCGGAAACTCTCCTGAACTCCGGGGCTCAGGGATGCTCCATGAGACGCTGCATTCGTATCGAGTCCGTCAAAGCCCCGAGTCTTTCCGGATGCAATCGTGCCACTCAGATCCCGGCCCGGCAACGCGGCCCCGGTACTCATAACCTCGATAGCTGGGGCGACAATCATACCAGTGATCCATGCAACTTCAGTGCCGTAGAAACGCCGCGAAAGATTAGAGAGTTGTCAGCAATGGGTGCGCGTCACCCAATTCGGAAGATTCCGCAGCCCTCCAATGCGAATACTCCTCAACTTTTTCCGGACGCGTCTCCCTTACCACCCTGCCCGGCCTGTGGAGCAGGCATATCTGCAGAGCTTGCCTCACCTGCTGCCCTGTACAGGCGGTGAAGGTACCACTCATCGAGCGCCTGCTGGCTGCGGCGTCCTGCTTCGACGGCCTCGTGGGCTTCGGCTTCGCGAATCATGGCGCCGACCTGGCGGCGCTCGACCCTCTTGGCCAGAAACTCCTCGCGCAGCATACTCGCTTCGAGCTGGGTACCCGCGATTCGTGGTGCGAGAGCGGCAGCATGTTGCGCGGCCGCCCGCGTCTCCTCGA
>JAJZNH010000248.1 GCA_021811745.1 Acidobacteriota bacterium | reverse complement strand
CCGGTCTATCGCTTACCCGGCGGCTCAGGAGGCTGTATGCTCTGCATGTTGATCATGCTGGTCAGTTCCAGGAAAGCCATGCGGGCATCAAAAAGCACCGCCTGCAGGGCGCGATCCTCGGCTTCAGTCAGATTGCCGCGAGTTTTTTCCGCCAGCACGCCCAGCAGGTCAATGGTATTGCGGGCGCCCAGAATGTCAATCTGCGGCTGCTGACCCTCGCGCGTGCCCGCGCCCATCTGGATCATGGCAGTGAGGTAAAACTGCTGTACCAGTTGCTCGAAGCTGGCTGGCGGCAGGGCACCGGCGCCGGGGTTCTGCGCACGGAGCAAATCCTCAAGCCGTTGGGCGGAGGCGTCGTAAGCAGTTTTTTGCTGATGGCTTTCCTCGACGGACGGCACGGGCGGCAGTTCGGGCCCGGACTCCTGTGCCACTCCACTCTCCGGCGCTTTCGCTGGGGCCGAGACCTGCCGCCCCTCGTTGACTACCAGCTGCGGCCCGGCGCTGGACTCGGGCGGCTTGGCTGGGGCCTCTTGCGCGGTCTCCGGACGATCCTCTTTTTCCTGTTCCGCCTTGATCTTGCGGCGGTCAATTACTTCGAACTTCGGGGTTTCACTCATGGTGGCTGGCTTCCGCTCCCGTTGAAAGAGTTGGCGGTGCGGCCAGAATGCGGGCTGTACCCGCAGCCGTTCCCGCCGTATATGCGAAGGGTTGATTGCGTGCCTCAGCTTCCGTACGGATCATGGCCAGCGCAAAGCCACGGCGTGCTTTCCTGAAGGGCAGCTCGGCCGCACTGGTCACGTGACCGGCAGCCGTTCCGTCCTCGAGCATCAGCTCCGTGCCGGGAGCCGGCAATGGACCTTTCAGTTCGAGCGGACGCAGGTGCCGGTGTACGCCGCCCCGCGAGCGAATCCGCTCGACAATCTCCTGCCCAAGATAGCAGCCCTTGTTGAAGTGCAGCGCCCTCATCTGCGAGGTCTCCTGAGGGAGGTCGCGCTCCACAATATCGATTCCGTAAGCCGGGATTCCCTCGGCGATACGAAAAGCCTCCCAAGCGGCGCAGCCCACCGGCGAGGCTCCGCCGGTGCGCAGGTGCGACCACAAGTTCTTCAACCCCGCCGACGCCACCCAGAACTCATAGTGTGGCGCCAGCACGCCGTAGCCGCGCAAAATTCTAAGATCCCAGCCATTCCACTCCACGCTGGCGCCGGTCATCGGCTGACTGATCACGGGCAGGCCGACGCGTTCCAGCACCTCGTCGGCCATGGGCCCGATCAGCCCCACGGCCGTTTCCGATCCAGGTTCACCGGACGCATCCCAGCCCACGGGGATCAGCTCCACGTCGTCCATGACAATGAATTGGTTCAGGTGGGCCATCAACTTGTCGTACTGATCGGCGGCGATCTCCAAATCCAAGCCTGATTCGCCGGCAAACGGCGTTCCCAGCAGGCGGTCTTCCACGCCCGCACTATCTTTCTGGGCGGCCGCGACCGTTTTTCGCCGTTGCGGCGACATTTCTTCGCCCTCGCGCCAAACCGTCAAGTCGCCTTGAATCCGCCCCTGGGCATTCAGAACCAGGTTCCATGCCCCCGTGTTCGGAAAGAGGTCGTTAACCGTATTGGTCACCATCCCACTCAGCCAGCGAAAGCGGTCCTCGCCGCGCACCGACACGCGCCTCATCCATCCCAGGTCATGGAGGGCAGCACCGGCAGTCAGGGCGGCTATTTCCATTTCCGGCGCGTCCAATCTCTGGGGTGTCAGCACTCCTCGATAGACCGTAGCTCCATGGGAGGTCTGCGCGGATTCCAGCATTGCGGCAAGCGCCGTGGCCTGTATTGTTTGGGTGAGGCCGGTTTCTGTCATAGGGTGAATTTCCCGCCGTCCGGTGGTTTTTTCGTGGCCAACTTGGCACCGGGCCGCATCCTGATTATAGCCTTGGGAAAGTGGATGCGGGGCTTCAGCAGCACCGCCTTGAACCAACGGGAGAGCTTGTGAGCGAGTCAAGATCGAATGAGCAGCGAACGGCAACGAGGACGGCGCAAAGATGGATTTGGACGGTAACGCTTTGCCTGGCGGCAACGGTGGCTTTGGCGCAGTCCGCAGCGCCGCCGTCCGGCGCGGCCCAGGCACCGAAGAGCGCTCAAGCTCCGGCCGAAATCACTCCCGAACAGGCCCGACGGCTCTTTGCTTCGGTTGACGAGATCATGAAGTTCGCCTCCAGTGAGACAGGGCTGCCGATCAAGAGCCAGGTCACGCGCCAACTCACCAGCCGCGCTGCCGTGCAAAAGTACCTCGAAGAGAAATTCAATGACGACAAGGACGCCAAGCGTATGGAGCGCGACGAGATTGTCCTTAAAAAGTTCGGCCTGCTCGACCACGACTTTGCGCTCAAGCCGTTTCTGCTGGCCCTGCTCAAAGAGCAGATCGAGGCCTATTACGACGCCAAAACCAAGACAATATACCTGCTGAATTGGGTGGACCCTGACGAGCAAAAGCCGGTGCTGGCCCACGAACTGACGCACGCTCTCCAGGATCAGCATGTCGGTCTGGAAAAGTGGGACGACCAGACCCCTGACGACGTCTCTCACACTGCAGCCGGCGATCAGAAGCATCTGGCCAAAGATGAGATGGATACGGCCCGCGATGCCGTAGTGGAAGGCCAAGCCACGGCTGTCATGCTTGATTACATCCTCGAACCCATGGGCAAGAGCCTCATCAAGGATCCAGAGATTTTAGGCATAGTGCAGCAGCACATGAACACCTCCAACTCTCCCGTAATGGCGCGTGCGCCGCTGGTGCTTTCTGAGTCCCTGCTTTTTCCTTATCGCCAAGGCCTGAGCTTCGAGCAAGATGTATGGAGGGACGAAGGCCGAAGCGTGGCCTTTGCAGGCACACTTGACCGTCCGCCGTCTTCGAGTTGGGAGATCATGAATCCACACTATTACGAGCAGCACCTCATCCCGCCCGTACCCTTGCTGCCCAACATTCATCCTCTAGTTGACAAGCTTTATCGGCCTTACGACATCGGCCAGGTGGGCCAGCTCGACGTGCATGTCCTGACCAAGCTCTTCGGCGGCGACCAGGCGGCACGCGATCTGACTCCGGCATGGGACGGCGGACTCTACTGGGCCGGCCAACTGCGCAGCGCCAAGACGCCCGCCGAGCAGGACACCACCAAATCCCTGGCCCTCTTCTATCTCTCGGTTTGGAAAAGCGCAAATTCTGCGCAGAACTTTGCCAATCTCTTCACCAACAACCTGGGCCAGGAATACTCCCTCCTCAAGCCCGATCAGGCGGCGCAGGCCTCCGCGCCGCAGGTGGACGGCGAAGTGGAGCAGGTCTTTACAACCGAGGAGGGCCCGGTGGTCGTCACCACGCGCGGCAGGATGGTTTTCGTCTCGGAGAGCTTTCCGCTGCAACTGGCCCGCAAACTTACCGAACTCGTCCTGGATGCGCAGGGTGTCGGCGATATGCGTATGGCTCTGCTGGCCTCGCCCCGTCCGGCTATTGATCAGCCGGCAACGGAACCGTTGACGGCTGGGCTGGTGCGCTTTTTTGAGAGCTGCGGTGTGATGAAGGCGGCGGTGGATGCGACGCTCGACGCTGCTCGATAGTCCCCAAAGCGGTTTCAAAGCGCAATCTCCAGAAAACGCACTGCCGAGTGGAATTTCTCCCAACTATGGCAAGCGGGCGAGGCCTGCTCACGGGAGCGGATGTAAATGGCCTATTCCACGAACCTGAAAATGGCGCGTGAGCTTTGGAAACGCTCTCATTCCAGTGCTCGCGTTATGATGGGAATCCGATAGCACAAAACTCGTTTTTGGAAAGCTGGAGGGCCACCTTGCAGGGCAAGCTGGAATTGCTGCTGGGTCCAATGCGCAGTAATAAGACTGCGGAACTATTACGCCGCGCCGAGATGCGCCGGCAATACGCAAAACAATATGTGCTTGTGCTCAAGCCGAGCGACGACACCAAAGGCGGACCAGGTGTGGTGGAGAGCCGCAATCCCAATGGCTACGCGAAGATGCGCGCGTTGCAGTTCAACTCCAGCAACCCGTGGGAGGTGCTGCGAGCCATCGAAGAAACCGAGCGTGAGATTGGCAAACATATAGAATGTATCGCTCTCGATGAGGGACAGTTTGTCGACGGGCTTTTTCTGTTCACCAAGCATCTGCTGGAAATGGATCACGACGTCCTGGTGGCGGGGCTGGACCTCGACTTCCGGGCCATTCCTTTTGGCGAGATGTTGAACCTGACCTGGCTGGTCAATGCCTTTGGCGGGAGCATTACCGAGTGCATGGCCTACTGCTCCTGCGGCGCGCGCGCGCTTTACTCGCAGCGGCTCATCGACGGCAAACCCGCACCCTACGACAGCCCCATCAAGATGCCGGGCGACTCGTACGAGCCCCGCTGTGCAGAGCATTTTGTGCTGCCGGGCCGTCCGCACTGACTCGGCATGTCCCAGACCCAAGGTGCGCCGCTCTGATTGCGACGCCGCAACTCGGGGGCAGTTGTTATCTGACGTTGCTCCATTCTGTATCCGGCGCAGATCATGGCATCCCGGTCGCCCTACCCGTGATGACCGCGCGGCCGTGCTCTTTGCGCTCGTCTTGGTTTGTCGATTTCCTCTGGCGTCGCTCCTGACTCGGCGGCGTTCCAGCCTGTCCTCTACACGATGCGGGAGTACCACAGCGGGCGCATGCGCTGAATGACCGGAATCGGGCCGAGATGGAACCGGCTGGAGAGCACTGCTTGATGGTGCTGCATATTCCGCGGGCCAAGTCGGTCCGAAGTGGACTCTCGATCATGGACATCAGAACCCAAAAGATCGTACCCTTTTCCTTCATGACTGGTTTCTCTCCGCATGTAGCTCTGAACTGCGGTTCGAATCCGACCACAGACGACGCCGCGGCTGGGGCGCGGACTGATTACTCCATATTTGACTTGTTGTGATCAAGGGGGTATCGATGTATTCGATCATGAGACTTGTGTCGATCGCGGCGTTGGCGGCCGCCGGAGTGGCGGCAGGGGCGCAGATGGGCAACCCCGCCAATGGGCCGACAAGCATTCCGGATAACCAGATTGACCCGGCCAGAAATCTGACTGCCGGAACCCTGGAATCCGCGCTGCACAAGCCGCTACCCGAGCAGTACATCTGGACACAGGCCGATGCTGTGCCCCCGCGTCCGCTGGTTGCGAACGGATGGGATAGCGGGAATCACCAGGACTTGGCTCCCCACTATTTCCGGCGCACGTTTCAGGTGAGTGATGTTCCCGCGCAGGCCACCCTTTATTTGGCAGGTCCGCGCAGGGCCGCAATCTTTCTTAATGGGCAGGAGGTTGGCGGCTACGATCTCAACCTGGACTTCCCGATAGGCATCCGCGTGTACAGCTGCGACGTAACCCATGCTCTGCGAAGTGGCAAGAATGTGCTCGCGATCGAGGCGGTGCGGGGTCCCGGGGTTGGCAATGGAGCGGCCAGCCGGCTCAGCGTGCAGCAGGCTCGCGGCGAAGTGCTGGCAGTCATGATTGTTCCGGCGGCGCGCGGCATCCAGGCTCCGCCGCTGGTGATGAGCGATGCGCATTGGAAGGCAACCATGAAGGCAGCGCCCTCCGGCTGGCAACAGGCAGATTTCAACGATGCGAGTTGGCCCGCCGCCGACGATCTGTCAGGCATTGAAGGCTCGATCAATCTTTTCCAGTGGAATGCCGATGCTGGGATGTATGCATGGCCAGGATACGATGGCATTTCGCCCTTCCTTGCGCATTATCCCCTGAAAGCGGTCACGGTCAGCCATGTGTATGGCGGTGTGGGCAGGATTGAGAATGCGCAATCGCTTGCTGCCCGCTCTACGGGTGGAGAGTTGAAGGTCGTTCTCCCGGAGGAGCACCTCTCGCGCTATAACGCGCCGCAGATCCTGCTGGATTTCGGCCGCGAGGTCACCGGCCGGATCGAGTTGCAGTCTGAATCCAATCGGCCGGCCCAAGTCACCGTACAATATGGCGAGTCGGAGGCCGAGGCGCTCCTGCAACCGCATCTTGGCATCGATCCTGTATATCTGCCGCCGCACGGAACGGCCTACGGTCCTAAGAGCGCCTTTCGCTATGCCGTCATCCGCTTCACGGGTGGCCGTGACACGCATTTCCGCACCATTCGCCTGGATGGGATTGCATACCCGGTGAAGTATCAGGGCTCATTCGAGTCCTCTGATCCTGAGCTGAACAAGATGTGGGCCATCGGCGCATACACGGCGCATCTGTGCATGCAGGACGATATCTGGGACGCGCCGAAGCGCGACCGGGGACGGTGGATGGGTGATCTCGACGTCAGCGGCCGCACCATCGGCGATGTCTTTGGCGACGGTTTCCTCATGCAGGACACCCTGGACCGGCTTGTGGGCCCGGCGCCGGTCGAGCGCCATGTGAATGGAATTCCAGGCTACTCGGCCTTCTGGGTGATTGGTGAAAAGGAGTTCTACCTGCGCACCGGATCGATGAAGCAGCTTGAAAGCATCCATGCCCGACTGGTGCAGTTGCTCGCATACATGAAGACGGATCTGAACAATCAGGATCTCTTCTCGGATAGCACGCACGCTTGGCCTTTTGTGGATTGGTCGCCGGAGATGGCCGCCTACGATACTCAGACCCGGATGGCAACGCAGTTTGAGTATTATGCCGCCTTCCGCGACGGCGCCTGGCTGCTGCGCGTGCTGCACGATGAGAAAAGCGCGGCCCGCATACAGGAGGAAGCCGACGCGCTCGAGGCGGCGGCGCAGCGGCACATGTTGGATCGGCGGGGATCGTTTGGAGACCGGTGGCAGCCCAATGCCTATGCGGTTCTGTCCGGCGTAGCCAGCAAGGACCAGTATGCCTCCATCTGGAAGAACTCGCTGTCAAGCGTAGGGCACATCGAGTACAACCCTTACATCATCACGCCGTATTACAACTTTTACGTGATTAGCGCCATGGCCGAGATGGGGCATCGCCAAGCGGCTCTCAACTGGATTCGCCAATATTGGGGCGGTATGGTGCAGGAGGGCGCAACCAGTTTCTGGGAAGGCTACGATCCGTCCTGGTATAAGGGCGAACTTTTCCACGAATCGCTGCAGGCGGACAATATGTCCGGCTTCCGCGTGAGCCTGGCACACGGCTGGTCAAGCGGCGTTACGCCATGGCTTATGGCGCAGGTGCTGGGCATTCAGCCCACCAGCGGCGGCTTTGCCACCGTGAATATCAGGCCCGATCTGTTGGGACTGAAGTGGGCCAAAGGCACCGAGCCGACGCCGCACGGTCTCCTGGGAGTATCCATTCGAGACAACGATGGATACACAACCACGATCACACTGCCCGCCGACGTTCAAGCCAGCGTTTCTGTTCCGGTTGCGTCGCCAGGAGTGCATGTACTCGTGAATGGTAAAGCGCACGAGAGCACTCCTGCCGAATCGGGCAATCGTGCGATCGTTGTCCTCAGCGGTCAGGGAACCTACGTGATTGAGTCGCGCTGATCAGGCCTAGAGTGGAGACTGTGATGTCATAAGCGGCCAGTTGCGCCGGGGAGGGGAAGTCTTGGTGCGATGTATGGGGTGAACCCCAGTCTTCCGATACTTCAGATCTGTGCTTTCCGTGTCTCATGTGCAGCCGAGACTTGCCAACACGAGAGCATCGTGGGCCTTCATCGAGCGTGCCCCATAACTCAATCAGATTTCATCCATCGCACTCCGCAGCCGCCCGATGACATAGGATGGTAAGATTTTTGCGATGGTCCGTCATGTTGCTTGTCGCGTGCTGATCGCTGAGTCGCCCTGGATCCGCATCGCCGCCGGCTGGTTCTCCATGGGATCCGACACAGGTCAGGCTGTGGAAAGCCCTGTTCATCGCGTCTGGGTTGATTCCTTTGCCATGGCAGCAACTCAAGTTACCGTTGAGGAATACGCGCGGTTTCTAGATGCCACTGGGAACGAGCCGCCCCCATACTGGGGTGATCCCAACTTTTGTCATCCCCAGCAACCCGTGGTAGCGGTCTCGTGGTTTGACGCTGAGGCATATTGCGCGTGGCTCTCGTCAATGAGCGGCTGGCACTATCGGCTCCCTACAGAAGCCGAGTGGGAGCGGGCCGCTCGGGGCGGCGCCGAGGGGATGTCATTCCCTTGGGGCAATGATCCGCCGACATTACGTCCGGGGTATCACACGCGTTGGATAACCGGCCCTGAGCCGGTTGGGCAGTCACAGCCGAATGCCTACGGCTTATTTGACATGTGCGAGAACGTGCATGAATGGTGCAGCGATTGGTACGGGGCCAACTACTACGCGATTTCCTGGTTTCGTCAACTTGACTTGGCCCCTTTTGATGGTCTGATCTGGCCCCACCTTGAAGGCGTGTGATTTGTCTTTCCGTGTTGGCCTTGGCG
>JAJZNH010000144.1 GCA_021811745.1 Acidobacteriota bacterium | reverse complement strand
GCCAATCCATGTGGCTACCGCAGGCGGGCCCGCCTGTGCCAGCGCCTGCTGGCTGGCGGTGTTCACCGCACGGCCCACTGCCCTGCCAATGGTCCGGTAACTCGCCGCGATCTGCTCGCCCGCGGCTGGCGCATATCCGGAATAAAAGACCAGCTTACCGGTGCGCTCAAAATAGCACTCCGCCGCCTCGGCCGTAGATCCCACCCGCCGCGTGTAAGGTCCGCCACTCTGCGGCGTGCTGACGACCCAACCCGAACCCAGATTGGTCAAGTGCACAGCGCGGATGCTCCCAACCAGGTTCACGCTGCTGGCGGGGACCACGACGCAGGTTCCCACTAAGTTAGCGAGACCACCGTCGTAGAGCGTAACTGGCACAGCACCTACGCCGTTCACAAACTCTTGAATCTCCATCTGAATCTTGCCGGGAGCCAAGACCCATTCGCCACCGGCGGCGATGGGCCCATTGTCTCCGAAGGAGTAATAGATGGCCCGCGACCGCTCGCACTCCGGGCAATGCACGCGCACACGCAGCGAATATTGATTGGCGGGATTGATCGCAAAAGTGCTTCCCACCGTTGTGCCCTGAACGATGGGCTGCAGTGTAACCGCTCCACTGCCCTGCTGCGCCGCGGCCTGGAAGCCCGCCGTGCAGCTAGATGCTTCATCGAGGCCGGTAAAGAAGCCGGCTAAAATTCCTGTGCTTCCAAGAGATAGAGTCACGCCTACAGCTTCGAGCAGCAGCGTTCCACCCATTTCGACAGGATCAAGCCAGCTTAGCAACGTTTCGCCATCAATGCCGTTTCCGCCGTGCATCGTCAGTCCGCCTGGACCTAGTGTTAGGTAGCCCGGTCCACCGGAGACACCCCACACACTCTCGTTGATCTGCGGCTCATCGAAATGCTCCGTGATAATGATCGATTTTGATGTCGTGGAAAAGTAAGGATCTTCGGCGAGATAGAACTGGGTCGTAACACCATCGCCCAAGAAGTATTCTGTAACATATGCCACCGGCTCATTCTCGCCGCAAACTGTCACATCGTTGGCCAAGGCACGCTTGACGCCGGCCGTGAACGCCAGATTGGCGAGGTTCAAGCTGCCGTCAGTTTCAGTCAGAGGATGCACTGTAGCCTGCACGGAGCCCATGGTCAACGCGCCATTGAGAGCGCGATATGCGGCCCGCGCCATACTCGCCACTTGTCCCGCACTCTTACTCCAATTGGCGCCTGGCTCGGGAGCAAAGTTACTCACCTCCGTAGCCAATGAAAGTCCCTGAGTGGAGAGTGCCGTGGATCCAGCATGTGTTGCCAAGGAGGTGAGAAGCGCACCGGCGGTTTCCCCCGTCACTCCCGTGCTACGGGGCATAGGTAACTGGTCTAGAAGTAGCTCGTCGCTGACAGCCTGTATCGCCGTCCGGTAGCGCGGTCCTTCCAGTCCCATTCCTGCGTACTCAGGCAGCGGAGTGACCGCTATGTAACCCGTGAAGTACAGGGTGCCGTCGTCGCCTGCCACCGCTATAGACTGATAACGAGACGGTGCGGCGAGGCTACCATCGGCCGGCACAGTCAGCCACAATTGGCATATGGAGGGTTCGTTGAGCTTGCGTTCAATGGTCAATGGATGCACGGCATCGAGCGCGGTCGTGTAATCCCGCCCTTGGATCGTAATCTTCATTGCGACTCTCTAAGCTGATAGTTCCGCGAGCTGACATGCGTTATACCAACGCATTGGCCGCGGGCAGAAAGCTCCGATAGCACACTACGCGCTCCCCATCCAGAGAATCTGTCACCGGAAGCGCCAAAAACTGTCCCTTGAGCAATACGCGCGACTGTCCGTCCTGATTCCTGCTCATCAATGGAATGGCCGCTTCTTCCGCGCCAGTCATAGCCTGCAGCCGTGGATAGTGAAAGAAGATTCTTTCTCCCTGACTTCCTTCCATGACAAACAGTGCGGACCACTCCTGATAGAAGCTGCCGCCTTCGCGATCCACAAAGCCGGTGACCGCCTGGACTTTAGCGCCCGTGGGAACTCCTCCGGGCAACGCTTCGGCCAGGGTGAGGCCGGTGGAAGTAACCTGTGCAACCAGGGCAACATTGAAGGTAACCCGCCGGATATAGTCCACGTCTGTGAGCGCCTGGCGCACATAAGCTCCCGCAACCGGTGTTCCCACGAAGCCTGTTTGTCCGGTGTGGTCTACATCGACAGCCACGATGCATCCAGCCGTGAACTTTGCCGCATCCGCTGTTGCTAGTGGGATGGATGTGCTGGTGGCGCCGCTTTGTGGAGTTACCGCGGGCGAAGCTTGCGCTCCATCCGCTGCCAGGGCGGAACCGGAAGCAGCTACCAGCAGGTTCATGTGTTGCGAACCTGTGGCCAGCGCCATAGTGAGCTTGGTCCAACTTAGAAAGTGAAAGCTAACCTCCGCTTGCAGGGTCTCGCGAACCTGCTCTAGTGGCGCGGGCGGGATCCCAGTTAGCAGCGGCGCAGATTTGCTCGCTGGCTTACGCGCAAAATTCTGGATCCAGCCCAAGTTGATCCACGGGACCGGAGGGGCCTCGAGGCTGAATCTTCCCTGTTGCGACGGATCAAAGAGCACTGGCGTCTGCGCAATTCGATTCACCGGCGCAAAGTACGCCCGTGCCCGACGTGTTACTGGCGCGGGAGCAGAAAACCATGTCGCCGTCATTTACTCACCCTGCTCCTGGTAGCTGTAAACCATAACGCTTACGCTGCGGCTCAACCGGTCACGCTGCACCACGACAGGCGTGAATGCAGGCTCGTCCCAAAATACCTGCGTGAGCATTGTGGCGGGTGGCGTTGCCGTGTAACTCAGCTTAGGGGTGTGGAAGGGCTGCAGCATCGCCGTCAATTCCTCGTCCATACGGCTCAGCAAGCGGCCGCGGTCCAACCCGCCGAAACTTTGCGTGCCACAGGATTGATAGAGAATCTCGCATTGCTCGGCCGCCATCGCAGAGTCCAGATCGAGATCCACACCCAGCCCCAGCCAGCGCAGCACAAACACGTCGTTGGGAAGTTGGCTGAATGGAGCTTCCGCTTCCTCCACCAGGATTCCGGGGCGCATGGCTCCTCGCAGCAGCATCGTCCGCTCCGGGTTAATCGCCGTCAGGCGCGTGCGCAGCGCCATATAAAATGAGTCCTTTGCGTTTTGCATGTGTGCTCCGCACGGTAATCAGGAATCAGGAATCAGGAATCAGGAATCAGGAATCAGAAATCAGGAATCAGGAATCAGTGGTCAGTGGTCAGTCGATCGGCCAACCTGCGCTTGTCTTCCTATTCAAGGGAGACTGTTGATGTACAAAATGCTGCGTCGCGACGCAAATGTCTGATTACTGACAACTGATCACTTACAACTATCTCTACACCGCCTGTTGCCGCGCTTCGCGCAATAGAAGCCGGTAAAGATACACCTGTCCGAAGGCTTCGTTGGAGGCGATAGACTCGATCAGATAATCCTGTCCCGCAACAGTAATTGCTAGCGTCATGGCAAAGAGGGATTGTGCTGATGGCAGGTCGAATGCGTTCACCTGCTGCTCCACACTGGTGGCCGACGCAAGTAGCTCCCACTTTGACTGACCACCTTCCTGCCAAGTGGGTTGCAGCCTGCGCATCACCACTGGGCTGATTGGCACCTCCGCAAAGGTGGTTGCCACCAACCCGACTTCCGATTGGCTGCCGTCCGTGTTTGCACCCGTCACACGCAGCAGAGCCGTCGTTCCCGTCATGCTTCGCAGCAGCGCGTCGGCCAGCATCTGTGGCGCTCCCACCGGGTTGCGCGACGCCGTATCGCTCATCGCTCACCCCAGCCTGTTCGCCACGTAAGGATTCAGCCAGGCTTGCACCGTTTCGTCTACCAGCGAACTTGAAAAATATTGCATCCACATCGTATCCATCTTGGTTCTGCTGGCGTTTAGCGCCGGCGTCGCCTGAGCGTTGCGTACAATCTGAGCGCACGCCGATTTCACGTCATCGCCGATTAGCGCCAATCCCGCGGTGTAGGTCGCCTTTACTTCGTTGTAGGGGAGCCCCAGCACATTCCAGGGCAACGTCAGCTCACCCGTGGCAGGATCGTAATCCACCGTCGTGGGATCGATCGCCGCCCACTGCCCCGGCAGTGAAAACGCCCAAGCAATTTCGGCCAGAGGCTCGTTGGGAAGCTCCCCGCGCCGGGGCTTTGCGTACCGCCCCTCGATGCTGACGATCGGCGAGGTGGCCGGCGCCAGCGGCGCCAGCGGCAGATAACTCAGCAGCACCGTCTGCACCCCAGCGGTCATGCGCACGCGCTCGGTGTACTGAATGATGTTCAGATCCGGGCGCCGGCAGTAACTGTTGATCAGGGCTGAGGCCGCCGTAATCCAGTCCGCCGTCGTCCCTGCCGGCAGTCCGTAGTTCGGGTAATCTGCTGGTTCGAGATACGCCATCTCGTGTCCTCTCAGAGTTATCATTCATCAGTTATCAGTTGTCAGCCAGCTCACGGCTCCAGCAACTTTCAGTGCTTTTGCTGAAGCCGAAGCACCGCTCACTGACACTGACCACTGACGACTCTCGTTCTTACCGGTCAACCAGAACCTGATAATGAGCAAAGTTGGCGCCTTTCACTACGACCGCGCCAAATTTGATGGCGACATACTGGTAGGTCATCGAGTTCGGCAGGCCCAACTGGAAGACGCGCGGCGTAGGGTCGCCGAGCCAGTGATACTCAATCAGGTCCTCGGTGACGATATAGGCCGGTAAGACCGCGTTGCCCGAACCTGGAACGCCCGTGTAACTCACGCTCCAGTCGGGAATCAGCGGCAGGTCGCCTGCCTGCGTGGAAAGCATCTTCACACGCACGCCGCCCGTGATGTTATCCGTATTCAGAACCACGTTAAACTCGGTCTTCATCTCCCGGTCGATCAGGTCCAGCAGCACCGGGTTGGCGTAGATGGCCGTAGGGCGCACGTAGTAGCCGGTGTTAGCCACCATCTGCGCCACTGCCGACTTGATCCCGTCCACGATCGAGGCCGTGGCGCCAATGGTCACCGTGTTGCCGCCGGCCACGATCTGGGCGATGGCACCCATGTACTGCGTAGTCGTGGGCGCGCTCAAGCTAGTATCGTTGCCATTCCAGAGCGCCACGTCGTGCGTCACCATCACGCCACTTACCGTGTCCACCAGGTCCTTGGCCTGGAGATAGGCGAACTGTTTCTGCTGATCGCCCAGCTCGATGTCGAAGAGGTTGTAGTTGATCTGGGCCACAATGGCCTGCAGCGGCACGCTCATCTCCACGCGGGTGGGGCTTACCACCGGAGGAGTGATGCTGCGCGGGTTCACAAAGCCGGCGGTGCCCGGATTGGGGATCGCCGTTTCCTCAAAGAAGCGCGAGGGATGGCCGGTCGCCGGAACCTGCTTGATGCGCTGCCCAAAAGGGCTTGAGCGCCGGCAAATGTCGAAAATCTCAGTCTGATAGAGCGGAACTTCGATAGCGCCCGGCCCGATGTAGTCCGCTGCCGCGTGAATGTCTGCAAAGGTTGCGTTCATATGCTTTTTCACCCCCTCCATGGGGCCGTAGTGGTCAGTAATCTGTGATCAGTTGTCAGTGACGAGCTGCAAGTTGAGTTCTCCGTTGAGAAGAAGCAGAGGCCGGCAAAACTAGCCACTGATCGCGGACAACTTCTTTTACGAAATCGCGCCTGCCCGCAGCAGTTGTGTCTTTACCGCAATCCGCTGTTCCAGGCTCAAGCCGGCCAGCGCTGCATCGAGCGTGCGCACGTCCACCGGTCCGTCGCCGATGCCGTGCTTGGCCAGCATTTCGGCGGTGGCAGCGGGCATTGTCCGCCGCAGCGGGGTCAGCACGTTCTGCGCCGATGCTGCCCTTACCTGGGCCAGTTCCCGCTCGGCTGCCGCCAACCTCTCCGCCAGCTCCGCCTCCCGCCGGGTCTGCTCCACGGTAGCCGAGATCTTTTCCACTTCCCCGGTCAGTACAGTCGCCGAGGAGGCCCGCTCTTCCAGCCGGTTCAATGTCCTCTCCAGCAAAGTGGTCGCGGCTTCCAACCGCTCGACAATCGCTTGCTCGTCTTTTTCCATGCCGCTCCTTTCATGAGTAAACAACGATAAGTGGCCAACAAGTTAGCAAGTCGGCGAGTTAGCTAGCCATCGAGTCAGCATAGATCGCCGCTTCCTTGGTTATCTTCCCCAGCGAAGTTGGTCTGGTAACAGTCCCTCGCCGGCTTTTCTGACCGACAAAGGATCAAGCTGGGCGCGCTACCTGAGACCCTCAGGGAACCGCACCCTGTTTTGCGGCCAGAGGCCGGCCTAGACTCCTTGCGCCCCTGTTTCTTGTTAGAAGACATAGGCGCAGCTGCCAACTGCTTGCCGTCTTGCTGACTCCATGACCCACTAACTCGCTGGCTCTTAACTTGCCACGCGAAAGCTGGTCGCCCGGTACGCCGCCTTTTCCCGCAGCAGAATGGCCGCGCCGGTAAACGTCACGTGGGTCAGCTTCCACACCTCGGCGCGCATATCCTCAACGCGCGCGTCGGCCAGCTCATAGCTCATCCCCAGCGCCTCGGGTGCGTGTGCCTGGATCGCCGCAGCTACCTCGGGAAAGTCCCGCGCATAGAGATAGCCGCGCACCATGAGCCGCTGTCCAATCACGTCGGCCTCTGTCACCAGGCCGATCTTGCGTCGCGCATCGTGACCGTCCCATCCCGGCCTGTAGTCCACCGCCATGCCCAGCAGCGAAGGCAGCGCCTTCTCCGCTGCCGCGCGCATCAGCATCACACGATGCCCACGTGCCCCCGCCGGCGCTCTGTCGCTGGCTTCGTTCACCACCGTCAATACACCCTCGAACGGCACTCGGTTGGGGTGCCCTTCGACGTGAGGAATCCTTACCGCCATCGCTTCCAATCGCATGCTTATTTGCTCCGCTTTGCTTTGCAAAAAGACAGCTTTCAGCCGTCAGCTCTCAGCTTTCAGCTGCACTGCACCGCGCACCGCTTTCTCAGCCTCCCACAGGCGCATGAAAAAGCTGTATGCTGAAAGCTGAGAGGCTGGCGGCTCGCTTGTCAGTCTCTAAATCCTCAGCCCTGCCGCCTCCAGCGGCCCCAATCCCCGCATCGCGCGCACCTCGTTCACCGTCAGTACACCTGCCTGGAGCAGTTGCACCTGCACCTGCAACTCCGTCTGTTCGTCGCGCGCGCTCAACTCGTTGAAGACAAACTCGAACTCCCGCCACCCGATGCACTTCGCAAAGAGATCGCGTGTGATATGCCCAGCCAGCAACATGGCCAGCGGCGAGATCGCACCACGGAAGGCCTCATCGGCCATCTCCGAGGCCGTCGACTGGTTCACATCCGCCTCCAGGCCCAGCATCAGCGGTGGTAGGCCAAAGGCGTTGGCCACCATGCGGATCAAAAACTCCTGCCAGGCCAGGCGCAGATCTGCGTCCGTTCCCTGCGCAAACCGAAGCACCTCCGGCTTCTGCGCGGTCGAGAGCAGCGGCACCCTTCCCGTGCCCTCGATCTCGTCCTGCCACCAGCGGATCAGCCGGTCGTGTTGCGCAGGTGTGGCCTCGTTCAGCCACAGCGCGTACTGGGCCACGGAGTTGGCTGCCAGCTTGCCCGCGAAGCGGTGCGCACTCAGGAACTGGTTCACGGTCTCGAAGGCTACCTCCAGAGGCCCCAGACCGAAGGGCGTGAAGCTACGCGGATTCATGCGGATGTACATCAACTGGTTGTCGCGTAGCTCCACAGCGGCCGATTCGAGCTGCCCCGGCATCTGCTGCGCGTAACGCGGCGAGTCTTCCTCTCCGTTCCACTTGGCGTTGATGCGGATCGAGGCCCCGTCTACCGGCCATAGCATCGCCGGCCGCTCCGGATCGCCCGTTGGCTCCATCTCGATGGCCCCGAAGCCGCCCGTCAGCGCGTCTTCGATGGCCTGCTCGATCAGCGTACGAAAACTGTCGGCTGGGTTCGGCTCTTCGAGTGTCCTCCATAGCGCGCGCTGCTTCCGCACGAGAAAGGCCACGTCGTCCGGCAACACCCCACGCCGCACCCGCACCTGCCAATCCATGGCTGCGATGCGGTCCTTGATCACATTGATCGCCCGCCGCACCAGCGGCGTCTCCGCGAATCGGCGCAGGTTCGCGGGGCTAGGCTTGGGCAAATGCCGCGTTGGAAAATGCACCGGGCTCAAGATGGCGGGCATCGCCAGCGTCCTGCGCTCCACCTCCGCTGCGGCCGCCAGCTCCACGCGCCTCGCCTCGCCGCCGTGGCGGGCCTGCCTCCAAATTTCCCGCAACTGCTCCCCTACCCTCACGCGCACCTTCCTCGCTCTCCGCTGCCTCAAAAAAACAAAAAAGGCACGGCCCCAAAAGGGCAGTGCCTGTTTCTTTCCGAGCTTTCAGCTGCTAGCAGTCAGCTCTC
>JAJZNH010000128.1 GCA_021811745.1 Acidobacteriota bacterium | reverse complement strand
TGTCCTCGCCGCCATCGCCCCATTCACGCGCGACGGCATCCGCATCCGCGATGCCCGCGAGCTGCGCGTCAAGGAGTCCGACCGCATCGCGCTGGTGGCCAAAAACCTGCGCGCCATGGGCGCCGATGTCACGGAGTTTGACGATGGCCTCGACGTGCCCGGCGGCCAATCGCTGCATGGCGCAACGATTGACTCCGGCGGCGACCATCGCATCGGCATGGCCTTCAGCGTCGCCGCACTCCGCGCCGAGGGCGAAACCCTGATCCAAGGTGCTGACTCGGCCGCCATCAGCTTCCCAGGGTTCTTCGACCTCCTGGACCTCATCGCCGAACGGTAGATGCGCGCAGATTCATATCGCAGAAAGCAAACCGGCCCGGCTTCGCGCCGGGCCGATTTGCTTTCTTGTGTAGTCGCCACTCATTGACCCGGCGGCAGCTTCATCGAAGGCTCGTGGCCCGGCTTGGCCTGCTGCACTCCCGGAACCACCGGCGCGGATTGTAGATTTCCCGCCGCAGCCTGGCCCAGGTTGATGTTGTAGTGCCGCAGAGTCTCGGCCAGAACCTGGAAAAAGCTCGCCCGGTCCTTCGCATACTCTCCTTCGGCGTCGATTACGCTGTCCTGGGCGGCGGCCAGGTTGCGCTCCTGCAAAAGCACGTTGGCTGTGGTGGAAGCGCCCAGGCGCAGCTTCTTGATCTCGTCGTTCAGACTCTGTTGGTTATAGTTGCGGGCTGTGATCGCCGCCTGTACCGCCGCCCGGTCGTTGGTCAGCGCGTATTTGGAGTTCACCACCTGCATGCGAATCTGCGTATACAGTTGCTCCAGCCGAAGCTCCGCCTGCCGGTATTCCATCAGCGACCGCTCCTGCACCGACTGTGCCTCGCGGTTGCGGATGGGGACGGTCAAGTTGAAACCCACACCCTTGTCCGGCGCTGTACTGTTCACCAGGTCGGCCAGGACACCGCCGTAGCCGGATGGCACCGGACTCGGACCGGAGAAGCAGGGCAGGCCGAAGACTTCGCAGTTGGGCTTCACAGGGCCACCGACTACGTTAGCGCCGTAGTATCCATAGACATCGAGCGAGGGTAACAGCCCATTGCGCGCACCACGCAGCGTAATCTCATCGTTGCGCAGCGTCAGGATGGCCTGCTCCAGCTCCGGTCGCTGCCGGAAAGCCTCCTTTACGAGCTCTTCCACCGGCTCGCTCTCCTCGGGAATCGGCGCCAGATTTACACGGTCGGTCGGGATCACCGGGGCGGCCGAAAGCACGGGGTCGTTCAGATTGCGCGCGATGGCCTGCTTCATGATCATTTGCTGGTAGTTCAGGGTATTCTCGGCGCTGATGAGAGCCTGCCGGTCGCTGGCCACACCGGATTCGGCGTCCACGACATCCAGCGGGGCCATGGTGCCGATCTGCAACTGCTTCTTATCTTCGCTCAGCAGTTCTGTGCTCTGCTTGAGCGCCTCTTCTTTCGCCTGCACGTCCTCGTAGGCCTGCACCAGACCCCAGTAGATGCTTTCCACCTGGTTTACGGTGTAAAGAATCTGCTGCCGGAACGACGAGTCCGTGATGCGCCGATCATTCTGCGCCTGGTAAATGAATCGCTTATTAATCCAAATGCCCGCGCCCTGCAGCAATTGCTGCGTAATCGTGGCTTTAAAGGTAGAGTTGTACTCCGGCAGATAGAGAGCAAACGGGTTGCTGCTGGCAGTGCGGGTGTTGCCCCATGCGACAGCGAGAGCGGTTCCCGTAACATAGCCCTGGTTATACGTGAAGTTGTATGTGTTGGTGTTGGTAGAAGCCGCCGGACTGAAAGGACTGGTGAATTGGGTGCGATTCCTGTCCAACTGAACAGTTCCCGTAACCGAAGGATCAAGCGCTTGCGGCGCCGGGCCGGCACCCTGGGTAGTCAACGTTAGGCCCTCAATGCCCGAACCGGCTCCGCCCGAGCCTACCGACGTTCCGCCGGGGCCTCCGCCCGTGGTGAGAAGCGATGTCGAGCCACCCAGCGTGCCCGTTACCAGGCCCGAGGGCGCGCCCAGCGGCGCAGCGCCCGTCTTGGTTCGCAGAAGGTCCGAGTCCGCGATGTCCAGGTTGTAGCGGGCAATGGCGATGTCGTAGTTGTCCTCGATGGCCAGTGCCAGTGCGTCGGAAAGGCTCAGATAGATCTTGCCGTTCCTCAGCAGGTCCTTGAGCCGCACCGGGTTCGCAAAGTTCAGCTTGCCGATGGTCGTGGGCCGGTAAACGCGGAATGGATTGTTTATCCAAGTTGCAAAAGCGTTGGAGAAATTCCGTTGCGTCGACCGCAGCAGAAAGGGGTGCGTGGAAACCGGCGTCGGGGCCGAGGGCAGATTCGATGCCTCCTTTTCAGGCTTCTTTTGTCCCGCACCCAACTGCTGGCCGAAGCCCTGCGGCATGGTAGCCAACAGTGTCAGCATCACTGCCGCTGTGGCGCGCAGCCGGCTACCGGTTGGTCCGCACCCGCACGACTTCAGCACCTTGCCCACGTCTTGCTTCCCGCCATCGAACCTACGTGTATTCAGCCAATGCATGATTTCACTCCACGAATTGTTGTTGCGTCTGGGGCACTCGTCCTGAGAGGACACCGAGGCTCCCCCGCCGTGCTAATTTGTGCTTTTCCCAAGGCCACTCCAAGTTCTCATCCGCCTTGCCGTTACGCAAGGACCAACCAGCCCGATTGTTGCTTCGTCCCGATAGACTGCCGCGACGAATCATGATCGCGAAGAAAGCACAGAAGATCTACTACCACTCTAGAACGTTATTGACGTTCGCCGCGTTCCGTGCCTCGGGCATATCACTCAGTCGGCGAGCCTGCCCGCTGGTGAAGCGCGTCGGCAAAGTTATCCGTGATTCTTTGGCAATTGGCTTCTTTGCAGCCTGCTCTTAGCCCCTGCGGGGAGCATGCTTCCATCCCCCTCGACGAAGACCTATCGTTGGGGACTGCGGCATGTGGAATTCGTCCTCTTTCGCCCAGGCTCATGCCCGGAGCTAGCGTAGATTGTGTTCGTACCTGGACGTTTCCCAGTGGGCTGCTTGCGGCCCGAGGCTTACCATTGAAATCAATCGCTCACCACACACTTCGTTCGCCCAGAAAGACATCGAAGATCCAGGCACAAATCCTGCTTTACCCCAGCTTGCCGCGTACTCCTTTGCTCTTGTGCAACCGTATCATCTTTGCCCGCACCGGACTGGAAAGCACCCAGGCGCTCGCAAACTACAGACCGCGCCAATCCTACGGCCGCGGCCGACGAGCATTCGAGCTTAATTAACTAACTAGTTAGTAAAATACTCTTGATTCCTGTCCTTTGCAAACTTCTCCTTTGCGCGATCTTCGGAGATCCGGCCTGGGGCGCCTTTGGCCTTCATCGTCCAGCCTGCTTCCGGCGGCGAGCAAAAGGAAAGGGATTGGAAAAGTGCCGTGCAGCCTCCACTCGATTACCCTGTCAAGCAGGAACCCTGTGGCTAATTCCGCCCAAGCCGTCCCTGTGTCGCAGACCTGGAAGCTTACCCTTGCCTACGACGGAACGGATTTCCGTGGCTGGCAGGTGCAGCCGGGAGAGTCCACCGTCCAGGGCGAGCTTCAAGCCGCACTTGGCCGCATCACCGGCGAAACGCCGCTGCCCCAAGGCTCCGGCCGGACCGATGCCGGCGTCCACGCACTGGCCCAGGTGGCCAGTTTCACCCTGCACGCGCCCATTCCACCGGAAAATCTCGTGCGCGCCCTCAATCGCGTCCTTCCTCCGTCGATTCGCGTCGCCGAGGCCCAGCACGTGCCCGCCACCTTTCATGCGCGCCACTCTGCTCTGGCCAAGACCTACGAGTACCGCATCCTTCGCGCCAGCCTCTGTCCGCCGTTTCTGGCCCGCTACGTCTACGCCTGCCGTTGGCCGCTCGATTTCGCCGCTCTGGAGGCCGCGGCGCGGCTCTTTGAAGGCGAGCACGACTTCCAGAGCTTCGCCGCCAGTGACCCCGACCTTGCGCACCGGGGTCCCCAGCGACAGCTGTTCGTCGACGGAATGGAGAACCGGGGTTTGGCAGCCGCACCGGAACTCATCCCAAAAGCCAAAGCTCCCATGGCTCTCACCACTGTTCGCTGCATCTACGCTTCCTCCTGGGAGTACCGTCCGGCCGAGGCTGGTGAGCTTCTCGTCTATCGCGTGCGCGGCAACGGATTCCTCCAGCACATGGTCCGCAACCTGGTGGGAACCATGCTCGATGTAGGCCGCGGCCATCTCCCTCTTGGGCAAATCCCCGCCATTCTCGCGGCGCGCTCACGTCCTGCCGCCGGCCCCACCGCTCCAGCCCGCGGGCTCTTCCTCCACTCGGTCGAATATGCACCCGATGGGGACGCAACTGCGGACCGATGAGTTGCTCTTGACGGGGCACTCATTTGCCGGCCCCTGCTACCCTGATTCCGTGCCGATTCCGCTTCTCTTTCGTAATTCGGCCTTCTCGCGCGTCACGGCGCTTGCCCGCCTTCGTCCGGTCCATGCGGCCTTTGCCTGGCTGCATGGCAATCCCAAGACGATCATGGACTGGCAGATGGCGCTGGTGGCGATTCCCGCCCCACCCTATGGTGAGCAGCCGCGTGCGGAGTGGCTCGCGGCGCGTTTTGCTGAAGCCGGCCTCAGCCAGGTGGAGATCGACGCCGCCGGCAACGTGTTGGCAACCCTGCCTGCAACGCATCTTCCGCCCGAGAGCACGGGGCCGGTAGTCGTGCTCTCCGCGCATCTCGACACGGTCTTTCCTGCCGGCACCCCGCTCCATCCCGTCCTCGACGGCGACCGCCTCGCGGCTCCAGGAGCCTGTGATAATGCCGCTGGAGTGGCGGGGATGTTGGCCATCGCGCACGCGCTAATCGCGTCCGGAGTCGAGCTGCCCGCTCCGCTGGTCTTACTGGGCAACGTAGGCGAGGAAGGCGAAGGCAATCTGCGCGGTGTCCGCCACATCTACAGTCAGAGCGTGTCCACTGGGATCCCCATCGACGAAGCGTCGCCGCCGGGGCCAATCGCCGCACCTTCCGCGCACGACACTTCTCCCATGGCATCGCTTGCCGGCCGCATCGCTGCCCATATCGTGCTGGACGGCGCGGGCGCCGACGCTGCTGTGACTCAGGCCCTAGGCAGCAGCCGCCACCTCATCACTATCACCGGCCCCGGTGGCCACAGCTTCACAGATGCCGGTACACCTAATCCGATCGTAGCCCTCGCCCAGGCGATGGCCGCGTTGGCGGAAACGCCATTGCCGGCTGAGCCTCGCACCACGCTCAATGTCGGGACCATCCGCGGCGGCACCAGCGTGAATTCCATCCCTGAGAGCGCCCAGGCCGCTATCGATTTCCGCTCCACCGATCCCGCGCAGCTCCAGCGTCTTGAGGCGGCGCTCTACCGTACCATCGAAGATGCTGTCGATCGCTGCAATGTCAAGGCGCAAGCTGGCACCCCGGCCTCTTTTGGACCGCTTTCCTTTTCTGTGACCAGGATCGGCGAGCGTCCGGCCGCGCACTTACCGGATGATTCGCCTCTGCTCGAGGCGTTGCGTGCCGTTGACCGCCATCTGAGCCTGCGCACTGATCTGCGCCTGGGCTCGACCGACGCCAATATTCCCCTCTCGCTGGGCATTCCAGCCTTGTCCATGGGTGCGGGCGGTGCAGGGGGTGCGGCGCACACACTGGCCGAGTGGTATTCCGCCAAGGACCGCGAGACCGGCCTCAGGCGCGTGTTGTTGCTCATTCTGGCTATGCTTGCATGGGCCGCGGAACAGTAGATTACCGGATGCGCCAACGATTCCCTCGATGCCGCCCAACGCTGGCCACGAAGTAACTCTGGCGCCAAAGCGGGTTTGCCTTTTACAGGCTATACTCGTAATTAACGCAATCTATCCCCAGCCGCAAGGTTGGTCACAGGCGAGGTTATCCGTACCATGAAACCGCTTATCGAACGGCTGCGGTCGCGCCGTCTTGTCTCGGCATTTGTCCTGCTTGCCGTGTTGTCGGCCGTCATTGTGACCGGTTCCTTTGTGGCGAACGGAGTGCACGGACAGCAGGAAGCGCAGGACTCAAGCGCCAGCGCCACTCCGCTCAAGATTGTAAACTCCCCCATTGCGCCCAATGCGTTCGTGAAGATTGCCCGGATGGTAGGGCCTGCGGTGGTGAATATTAATACCGAGACCTTGCCGAAGCAATCCAGTAATCAGGCCCCGCACAACTTTCATGGCGGCGTGGTTCCATTCATGCCGAATCCCGGTGGTGACGGCAATCAGCAGCCGGGCCAGGGCGATAATGGTCTCCAGGACTTCTTCAACCGCTTCTTCGGCGGCCAGATTCCCTTTCCCGACCAGGGCGGCGGCGGCGTGCAGGAATCGCTTGGGTCGGGTTTCATTGTCGATTCCAAGGGCTACATCATCACCAACTATCACGTCATCAACGGGGCCGACAAGATTTACGTCAAGCTCTCCACCGATCCGGACACCACCGATCCTGGCCGTCCGGCCCGTGTCATCGGCTTCGATAAGGCCACCGATCTGGCGGTCATCAAGATCGAGACCGACAAACCCTTGCCAACCGTCAAGCTGGGTAATTCCGACCATGTGCAAGTGGGGGATTGGGTGGAGGCCATCGGCAGTCCCTTCGCGCTCGCGCAGACGGTTACCGCCGGCATTATCTCCGCGAAGAATCGCACCATCGAGCCGGGCGCTCGAGGCCAGTTCCAGCACTATCTCCAAACCGATGCCGCCATTAATCCCGGCAACTCCGGCGGGCCGCTGCTGGACATGAACGGGAACGTCATTGGCGTCAATACCGCTATCTATACCCAGTCGGGCGCCTATCAAGGCGTTGGCTTCGCCCTCCCGTCGAATCTCGTGGTTTCGGTCTACAACGACCTCATCAGCCCCAGCCACAAAGTGACGCGCGGGTCCATCGGCATTCAGTTCCGCGAGGGACTTTCGGATGCTGTCAACAAAATCTATGGCTTCAAGTACGGCGTGCTCGTGAATGCCGTTCAACCGGGCGGGCCGGCGGATAAGGCGGGCATCAAACCCGGCGACGTCATCAACTCCGTCAATGGCCATACCGTGAAGAATGGCAACGACCTCGTCAATGAGATCGCTGCTCTCCGCCCCGGAGCCACCGCCACGCTCGGTTATCTCCGGAACGGCCAGCAAAGCCAGACCACGGTCACCATCGAGGATCGCGACAAGATCTTTGCCGAGTTGAACAATCCCCAACCACCGACCACGCCGCCCAGCGCCTCGAAGGTCGGTCCCGGTGAAACCAAACTCGGCGTGGTCGTCCAGGCAGAGCCCCCGTCCATCGCCGCCAAGCTTCACAGACAGGGGGTTGTGGTTGAGTATGTGCGCCCAGGCTCCTTCGCCGATCTTCAGGGCCTCGAGCCAGGCCTCGTCATCACTCGTCTCAACCGGCAGACGACTGCCAATCGCGATGAGTTTAACGCTATTGCCGGCAAGCTCAAGAGCGGCGACCCTGTGGTTTTCGAAGTTATGGATCCAAACCATCCTGAAAACGGCATCAATTACGTGGGCGGTACCTTGCAGTAGCGCGGCGATAGTACGGTTGTGAAGGCCGCGGGTTTTCCCGCGGCCTTCGCTGTTCCAGAGCTGGGGCCGTACCTCGATGTCGGGGAACTATGTGTCTATCCCACAGGAGAAAGCTACCATCTCTGAAGCCGAATGAGGCTGCGCCGGGTGGGAAACCGCGCTGATGCGGGTCCCTTTGCGGGTCCGGTCCCCACGGCTCTCTATGATTTTCTCTTGCGCTGTCCGTAACCATTCGCTACACTGCACAGGAACGAACTAAATACTCACCTTCATCGAGGTGTTAGGGCGTGTCTCTCCTCCGCGCAACCGTATTATTTCTTTTTTCACTCTTGTTGTCTGCGGCACTGCTCGGAGCCCCTGCGTTTGCGTCTGGCGTGCACAAACCGGCCGCACACCGCCGATCCACTACGGTCCACGCCCGCCATGTTCGCCGCGTGGCTCATAGAAGATACATTCGGCATGTGAGGTACAGACGACGCCGGTACTACTGGAGGCGACGGTCGCGCGGCCAGCAAGCCATCCTGCCTCAGCGCGTTGCGCAGATTCAGGAGGCGCTTATCCGCGAGCATTACCTCGCGGGGCCGGCGAACGGAAAGTGGGATGTCGCCACCGTGAATGCCATGCAGAAATATCAAGCTGATCACGGTTGGCAAACCAAAATTACGCCGGATGCGCGCGCCCTCGAAAAGCTTGGCTTGGGTCCGGACTACTCCGATGCCATCAACGCTGAAGATGCCAGCAGCTTCGATACTCCCGTTCCAGGTCCTGCCATTCCTTCCGCAGAGGCTGCTGGATTTGCCGCGGCTTCGGGGATTGCGCAGTAAGCTCTGGGCTGCATTTCCGAAT
>JAJZNH010000210.1 GCA_021811745.1 Acidobacteriota bacterium | reverse complement strand
ACCCGATCGCGGAACTTTCCGCCCAGCAGCCTGTAGACAGGCAATCCCAGAGCCTTTCCGGCGAGGTCCCACAAGGCGATTTCCAGGCCTGATAGAGCGCAAACGAACTGCCCACCTTGCGCCCCGGAGAAGATGCCCATGGTGCGGACCCGCTCCCAGAGCGGTTCCACATCAAGCGGATTCTGCCCGATGAGCACCGGCCGCAAACTTTGGATCAGCGATACCGCTCCCCCTGCGGCATCTGTACATTCCCCTTCTCCGAAGATGCCCTGGTCCGAATCGACCCGGATGTGCGTCTGGGCTCCGTGGACCATCACCTGGGCCGTGCGGATATCTGTGATTTCGATTTTGAGCCTCTGGTATGAAGTGCTGGCGGCTTGGATGGCGTCCGATAAAGCAGGAAGTGAAAAGGCCGAAAGAGAGCCAACCGCTGGAAAGCCAGCACCTTTCGGCATGCCTCTCCTTGAAGGTGATTCCATCGCGCGGAGTCCTTTCCATTCCCGCGTGTATCCGGGTTGGCTGTACGCAGGAAACACCGCTTCCCATTCGACCCGCCTCAAAGAATGGCGACCTGGCAAAGGCGCATCTCGGGCGTACCGATCCTGAAGCTACTGTGAATCCATTATTTTCTCTGAGGCACAAGCATACTCCGATTTTGGCCACTTGGAAAAGACTGGAGACTGGAGGTGAAGTGTGGCCGGTTCTTACCGCCGGCGTCCTCAATGTGCGGCCAGGGAAGCGGAGGATACGCCTTTGGGTTGGTCGACATGAATGAAGTACGTGAGGACGGCAGCGAAATAGTACAAGACACCATAGACGATCACCACGCCCTTGATGCCCCAGAAGGGCAGGATGAGCGCGGCCAGGACGGGCCCGCCGAAGTTGGCCAGTCCTCCGCCCAGGTTCTGCACCGAAACTGCGGCGCCCTGGTGCTCAGGCTCCATGGCGGGAAAAATCGCACCCATGGGGACAAACGAGGTCACCGTAAAGGCAAACAGCAACGCCGCCACTGTAGCGGCCACGGTGTTATGGGGAAAATGGATCGGGAGCCAGTAAAAGAGCAGCGATGCCGTGCCGCAGCCGACGAAGCCGAACCAACGCATCTGGCGCATCCACCCGATGCGGTCGCCAATCAGTCCCCAGGCCACATTGGTGACTGGCTGCACCAGGAAGAACGTTCCCCAGATGCGCAGCCACTCGGGGACGCTGAAGCCTACGCGCGGCGAGGTGTAGAGCAGCGGCATGATCACCGGAAAGCCAAACAAAGAGAGATTGCAGATGACGCGCGTGACGAGCGCCAGTGCGATGCTGCGGTTGTGGTAGATCAGCGTCACGCACTTGCTGATCTCCTCAAGCTTGCTCGTGCCTCTGCCCACCTTGCGCTGCTCTGGCTGAGAATTCTTGGGCCGGGGCATTGCGCGGCCATCGGTAAAGAAGTAGATCAGCAGCCCCCCTCCCAGCACCCACGCAATCGACATCCACAGGGTTCCCATGAAGCCGATCCGCGGAATCGTGTAGCTGGGCAGATAAGACCCAATTACGCCGTAACCGATGGTGAACATGCTCCAAGTCCATCCAATAGCCGAGGCAAGCTCATGCGGACGGCTCTTCTGTACCACCCATACGAAGAAGCCGTAGAAGAACAGCGGGTAGGCGAAGCCGCGAATGCCATAAAAGAGCAGCGTCAAGGGCAGGTTGAGATGCGCCAGGCCCAGGCTGAGGAAGAGCACGTGAAAGACCAGCCACCAGGCAATTCCGACCAGCATGACGCGCCGCGGCGAAAAGACCTCGGCCAGCACTCCCGAGAGCCAACTGGAAAGCGCAGCGGTGCCGCCATAGACGCTGAAAACCAGCGCCGCGTCGCGGGCGCTGAAGCCCAGATTCACTAGATACTTTGAGAGGAAGGCCTGTTCGATTCCGTCGCCAGTCATGCACAGCACGATGGCGATGTATCCGCCCAGCAGAGCCAAGGGCATGCCCAGCACGTAACGGTCATGCCGGGCGCCATCGAGAGTAGAAGATTCAGTGTGCTGATCGCTCACGCAGCGGAGTCCTCAACCGCAATCTGCAGCTTGACGTCGGCCGGACGACCCTCGGCGGCGCGTTCAAAGGCGGCAATCCCCTGCGCAAAAGGGAAGGTTGCCGAAAGCAGTGGCTTCAGATTCACCTTGCCCGAGGCCAACAGAGCCACGGCCTTTGGATAGACATTCGCATAACGGAAGACGGTCTCCACGCGGGCTTCCTTAGCCTGCGCCGCCACCACATCGAAGGGCGCAAGAGCAGGCGTCATGCCCACAAGCACGAGCACGCCGGCGGGCGCCAGGAGATCGAAGATTCCTTCATAGGCGCGCGTGCTGCCACTGGCCTCGAAGACCACATCCGCTCCCCAGCCACCGGTCTGTTCGGCCACAAAAGCGGCCAATGAGCCACTGCGGATATCGAAGGGCAAGATCGCGGGATACTGGCCTGCAATCGCCAGCTTCTCCGCGAAAAGATCGGAGATGATTACCGTCCCCGCACCCGCAGCCTGAGCGGCAAGCGCCGTCATGATTCCGATCGGCCCCGCGCCCAGCACCACGGCCATAGCGCCCGGCTTCATGCCGGCCTTGGTCGCGGCGTGCAATCCGACAGCGAAGGGCTCAACCATCGCCCCTTCCGCCAGCGAAACATGATCGGGCAGCTTGAAGGTGAAAGCCGCGGGGTGCACCACCTCCGGCGTCAGACAGCCGTGAATCGGAGGCGTAGCCCAGAAGCGCACCGCCGGGTCCAGGTTGTAGTGGCCTTCGCGGCTGGCCCGCGAATTCATGTCGGGAACGCCGGGCTCCATGCAGACGCGGTCGCCCGGCGCCAGGTCTTTCACCTCTTTGCCCACCTCGATGACCACGCCGGCCGCCTCGTGGCCCAGCACCATGGGCGCGTTCACCACAAAGGGACCAATCCGCCCATGCTTGTAATAGTGCACATCGCTGCCGCAAATGCCCACACGCCCAATGCGAATGCGCACGTCGTGCGGCCCCATCTTCTGCTCCAGATCGATCTCGCGCAGCAAGAGGCGGAGTTTTTCTTCCAGTACCAGCGCTTTCATGACAAACCTCGACGATGAATCCAGCTTTCTGCCTTTTCCTTAGACGCTCTAGAATACTATCGCCGAAAGACCGGATCCTTGCTGACGATTTCTACTATCTTTTCATTGTCCAAATTTCGCCAGTGGGCGGGAGAATTGCGGTGAGCAAGGCCGACATGAACTGCCGTTCCGCAGGGATGGAAGAGGGGAGGGGGGGGTGAACTGCCGGCGCCGCTCGCCGGGGTTCAGCGATGCGGGCAGCCAGGCCAGCAACAGGGCCGCCGCATTCCTTCTTTCAGCTCCGAGCACACCCTTTCGACGTGCTGCTTCCTGGTCTCCGGCTTCTTGACGGAGATGGTCCAGCAGATCCACTCGTTGCGCGCAAGGGGAGTAATATCCTGCCATGCTGCGTGAGCCGCGGGATCGGACATGAGCGCCTCCCGCAAATCCTGCGGCACCCGATGCGCGACACCCGTGGCAATTCTGTTCTTTTCCATGTCTCCGCAGGGGCCTCCCGATACTGCCTCGGGGCAATTCGGCGCTCAGGGGCAGGGTGGACAGTCAAGCCGCTGAATCCGTCGGCAGTCCTCGCCGCAAGCGATTCCGGCTGCGGGGATTCACCCCAGGCGCGTTACAGCGCTTTGGGTTCTGCTTGCTACAGAAACCCTGCGCTCAAGTGGCCCCTCACTCATGAAGAGCCCACCTGGAACGATGCTGCAATGTCAACACGTGAAGCGAAAAAATTGCAAAAACCTCAGCGCACATGGGATCGACGAACTACAGCCCATGACTACTTGCCCTGGTGGCCAGCCGCACGCGCCCAATAAACCTTGGTAAATCCGTTGCGCGGATTGGTGACCGTAATCTTGCCTGACGGGGCAATGTCCAGGTTAATCGGATAGGTCTTGTCGGGCTTCGTGTTGAGATTGGCGATGTAGTTGGGATTGGGGTTCAGTGCCGGATAGCGCACAGAGTAATGCTCCATCCACAAACCCTCTAGGCCAGGAAAACTCTCGACGGTCTTGAGCACAGCCTGATCGCCGCCCTTCAGGGGACCGTTCTGCATCAGCGCCACCAGCGGCGCAAAGGCCGCCGTCGGCGGGCTGCTGGAAAGGTTCATTCCGTGGCCAGTAACAAAGTACACATCCACCTTGCCAATCTTGTTCACCGGGCACAGCAGCTTCAGCTCATTGTTCCAGGTGTTGTCTCCCAGGTCGAGGATGCGCGTCTTGCCGAAGGTCATCAGCATGCCCAACGAATAGACATTCTCCAAACCACCATCGTCCGCCTTCTGCGGCACGCCGACGCAGTACGGGTTGGGCTGGCCGGCGCCTGGGAGCGGGGAGTTGATCAATTTCGCGGCGCTGGCCACAAACTTGATGTGCAGCGAGCCGATGTCGAGCGTCTGGCCCACCTTTTCCGAGATGTGAGGATGGCCCTGGTAGGCGGCGACCCATTTTTTATAGAGCGCCTCAGTAGTAAAGGGGGAGTTGCGAAAGCGGGCAGGAACATTGGGCGGAAGAAACTGGCTGTTGGGGCCGTGATCGACGAACGTGTTGGCGGGCAGTTTCTCGAGCAGCGCATCCACGCCGCCGGAGTGGTCGATGTGATAGTGCGTCAACAACAGATAGTCGATGTGCGTGACGCCTAGCGCCGCTGCGGCCGCGGCGATGCGCACGGCGCTCGAAGTCATCGGGGGAGCAGACTTTGCGCCCCTGCGCATCGGCCACTGGCCGAAGCCTGGGGGCCAGCCAGTGTCAATGACGAGCGACTTACCCTCCGGGGTTACCCAAATGGAAGCAGCTCCGCCTTCCACGTCCACGACACTAAAGCGAAGATCCTTCTTCGAGCCCCAGCTTGGGCCTGCGGCGTTCGACCTGGGCGCAGCAACCATGCCCAGAGCCAGCAAACATATGAGAGTAGGCAATCTATGCGACAAGAAGCTCCTCCTGCGGTTCCATCTATCGAGGTCCCAGGATACCACCCCAAAACCCACTATAAGCCTGCTTACCATCCGAGTCTTACGGGCCTGTTTGCCTCTCGCAGGATCTATGGAAAAAGCTTCTACCCACAAAACCGCTGCGGTTAGATCGGCAATACCCGTCGCTTTGATCGATGAATACGGCGCCGCCTGTGGATGAGTACTATCCGCAATGTGACCCGCTGCGGGATGCGTCTAAAATCCTGTCATTCTCGTCTCCCATACTGCCAGCGTACTCCGCTGCAGCTTCCATTGTGTAGGCCAGGCCCCAAACATGATAGAGTGCTGTCTGCAAGAGAAAACAGCCGCCGTGTGTTGCATAATGCGAATTACGCTTTGCGATATGTCCATTCGCGCGCCTCGCACACATTCTCCTGAATTCGAAGTGCAACGGAGATAAAAGGCTGGGGGTCGCGCACTGGATGGACTTCTATCCTGCGCAATCAGCACATGGATAAACCAGATGCAATCAGCCGCGTCAGGCAAGTGGGCGCGACGATGACGTGGGGGATCATGATGGGCAAGCTCAGGCTTTTTTTTGCTGCTAGTCTGGCCGCGCTGGTCTGGACCGGAGCAGCATCCGCACAACCAAGCTCAGCCTCTTGGGCACGCCGAACCACCTGGAGCGATTACCTCGGCGGTCCGGACAGCTCGCACTATTCGGGGTTGAAGCAGATCAATACCGGCAATGTAAGCCAACTCAAGCTGGCTTGGCGTTTTCCGGCCGGGGATCACCTGCCATACACCTTCAGTCCTTTGGTCGTCGGCAACATTGCCTATCTCGACGCGGAGAACGGCTCGCTGATTGCGGTCAACGCCAGCACAGGGAAGCAACTGTGGATCCACCGCTTCACCACCCCCGGTGGTAGCCCGTCCTTCTTCAGCGGCATCATGGGCCTGCGCGGCATTACCTTTTGGCAGAGCAAGGATAAGAAGGATCAGCGGCTGATCGTAGAATCGAACGGCTTCCTCGATGAGATCAATGCCCAGACAGGCAAGCTCGTGGATTCCTTCGCCAATCACGGTAAGCTAAGCCTTCGGCTCGGTCTCTACCGCACCACCAGGCCGTTGTCTTCCAGGTGTCCGGGCAAGGTATACAAGAACATCATCATTCTCGGCAGCGCAACCGGTGAAGGATACCTCGCGCCTCCCGGCGACATCCGGGCCTTCGATGTGGTGACCGGAAAGCTGGTCTGGGTGTTCCATACCATTCCCCGCCCCGGCGAGTTCGGATATAACACCTGGCCCAAGGAAGCCTACACCTACATGGGCGGAGTGGATGCCTGGGGTGAACTAACCGTCGATGTGAAGCACGGCATCGTCTTTGTCCCCTTAGCCTCCGGCAAGTACGAGCTTTACGGCGGAGACCGGCCGGGCGCTAACCTCTATGCCGATTCCCTCGTGGCGCTAGACGCCAACACCGGGAAGAAGCTCTGGTACTTCCAGGATGTTCACCACGATCTGTGGGATTACGACCTGAACGCAGCCCCCCAGCTGGTCAGGGTCAGGCACAATGGCAAGATGATCGATGCTGTGGCCGTGGCGTCCAAGAATGGCTTTCTTTGGGTCTTTAATGAATTCACCGGCAAGGAGCTTTGGCCCGTGGTAGAGCGTCCCGTTCCTCAAAGCCACGTACCTGATGAGCACAGTTGGCCAACGCAGCCTTTTCCCACCGCCCCGCCGCCCTTTGCGCGCCAGGGTTGGAAGCCATCGTATCTATTCACCGGCTTCATGCGACCCTCGCAAATCGCCTGGTGGAAGAACCGCGTCTCGAAAGCCCAATACGGCTTCTACATGCCTTCGAGCATCAATCGCGAAACCATCTCGCTTCCCAGCGTGAACGGGGGAGCGTTATTCTTCGGTACGGCATCCGACCCCACTAACGGCACCGTCTACGTGGTGAACCGGAATGTTCCCTCCATTCTCAAACTCGAGCCTTCCGGGCATTCCACAGCGGCCAATGCAGGCGGCTTAGTTCCGAGTGCGCCCCCCAGTGCGGTACGGCGCAGACGGGGCCTTCCAACGGTTCCAGAGATGGGGCGCGCCATCTATGAACAGAACTGCCAGGAGTGCCACGGCGTGGATCTGAAGGGCACGCGCGGGCCAGCCATCGACAACGCTGTCAGCACCTTGGGGGAGGCGGCCACACGGGCCTTCATCAAAACAGGCGGAGGAATCATGCCTTCCTTCGCGAAGATGCCGGCTCAGCCCATGAACGAACTACTCGCCTTTCTCAAGCAGCCCAGCCTGGCACCGCCAGGTTCGGCGCCGTCGGCGCGCATGCAGGCAATCTTCAAGTTATTCAGCGCCCCCCCCTATCCGCCGGATGTCACACCGCCCCCGTCCCGCTACAAAACCGGCTACGGCAACGAGCCTTTTATCATCATCCCGCCGTGGAGCACGCTGACGGCCTACAACCTGAACACCGGCAAGATCAAATGGCAGGTGCCCTATGGTGGCCTGCCCGAAGCTCCTCCTGGCTATAAGCATGACGGAAACGTGTTTCCCAAGAGTGGGCCGGTCGTCACCGCCGGAGGTCTCATCTTTTTTGCCGGCAACGACTCCACGCTCTACGCTTTGGATAGCGCCACCGGCAAGGTGATCGCAAGCATCCCCCTGCCCAACGGATCGCAAGGCGTTCCCGCAGTCTACGAGGCACATGGCCGGGAGTATGTTCTTGTGGCTGTGTGCGGCGGAGCCACCCCGTACCCCAAAGACGCCTACCTGCCGCCCGGCGGAACATTTCCCGCCGACTCCTGGAGCGGCTATGTGGCGCTCGCGCTGCCCAGCCGCGGCAAGAACTAGGTCTGCACTTGCCGATTCCGCCGTTGGATTATGAAGGCCCCACCCGATTGGCACTTTTTTCGCTATCGATCGAGTGGGGCAGGACCGGGCGCCAGCATCCCCCGAGTCGGGAATGCTGGCGCCCGGCATTTTGAATTCGTCTTCCCTCCCCGCGCGAAAATCCTTTATATATTGGGAATTGCCGTCTATGGAAGAAAGGAAGTCCATGCGCGATTCGGAAGACCTTGACTTGAACGATCCGGTTCCTGCGCCTCCGGCCGCAGAAGCGCCGCATCCTCGGGCCGTCGGCTCTCCGCTTCCCAAGGGAAACGGGGCCGCACGTACGGCACAGCCGCATCTTCAGAGCGGTTCCCGGCAAGGCGCGCCTATGCCTTCGCCGGGCCGCGCGCTGCCCAATCCGCCGCTGGCTGCTGATCTACCTTCCTCAACTTTCCAGCGGGCGGTCAATGCTTTGCGCGTCGCCTTGCCGTTTGTCCAGCGAATTCTGCCCATCCTGGATAGCCCGATGGGCGCGATGGCCACGAGCATCCTCACTCCTCGTCCAGCGCAACATCCTTCACCCCCTCCCCCTCCGGTGAACCTCGCCCCTCTTG
>JAJZNH010000725.1 GCA_021811745.1 Acidobacteriota bacterium | reverse complement strand
TGAAGGAAGGTGAGGAGAAGTTTCGTCGTTGCGCCGCCACAGTGCTCAAGTACGGCGCGGCGGCGGTGGTGATGGCCTTCGACGAGCATGGCCAGGCCGCGACTTACGAGGACAGAATCCGTATTTGCGAGCGGGCTTACAGGATTCTGGTGAAAGAGGCGGACTTTCCGGCTGAAGATATCATCTTCGATCCCAACATACTGACCGTGGCCACGGGGATGGAGGAGCACAACAACTATGCCGTCGACTTCATCAACGCCACGCGCTGGATCAAGGCCAACCTACCGCACGCCAAGGTTTCGGGCGGCGTATCCAACGTATCCTTCAGCTTCCGCGGTAACAACAAAGTGCGCGAGGCCATGCACGCGGCATTTCTTTATCACGCCATCGCGGCGGGCATGGACATGGGTATCGTGAATGCCGGAATGCTGGCGGTGTACGAGGAGATCGAGCCGGAGCTGAAGGAGTTGGTGGAGGACGTTTTGCTCAACCGCCGGGCCGACGGTACCGAACGGCTGGTAGCTTTCGGGGAAAAGCTGAAGGCGGCGGGCGCGGACGCAGGCGTAAACGAGGAAAAGAGGGCCGAGGAATGGCGGCAGGCGACGGTGGAGGAGCGGCTGGCGCACGCGCTGGTGAAGGGAATCGACGAATACATTGAGACGGATGCCGAAGAGGCGCGCGTGAAGCTAGGCCGTCCGCTGGCGGTGATCGAAGGGCCGCTGATGGACGGAATGGGCGTGGTCGGCGATCTGTTCGGGGCGGGCAAGATGTTTTTGCCCCAGGTGGTGAAGTCGGCGCGGGTGATGAAGAAAGCTGTGGCCTATTTGACTCCATTCATGGAGGCGGAAAAGGCTGCACTGGCCGCGACGGGCGCGGCGGTGAAAACGCAGGGAAAGATCGTGCTGGCCACGGTGAAGGGCGACGTGCACGACATCGGCAAGAACATCGTGGGCGTGGTGCTGGCCTGCAATAACTACGAGGTCATCGACATGGGAGTGATGGTCCCATGCGAAAAGATTTTGGAGCGCGCCAGGGCGGAGAAGGCCGACCTGATTGGATTGAGCGGGCTAATTACGCCTTCGCTGGACGAGATGGCGCATGTGGCCCGCGAGATGGAGCGGCAGCACTTCAAGCTTCCGCTACTGATCGGAGGGGCCACCACCAGCCGCGCGCACACAGCCGTGAAGATTGCGCCTCAGTATAGCGAGCCGGTGATCCACGTGCTCGACGCAAGCCGTGCGGTGCCCGTTACCACGAGCCTGCTGAGCGCAGAGGCCAGGCCGGCCTTTGTGGAGCAGCACCGCGCCGAGTACGAGACGCTGCGCAAGAAGCACGCTACGCCGCGGCTCAAACTTGTCGCGCTTGAGACCGCACGCGCGCGACGCACACCCATCACGTGGCGCGCCGAGGACCTGGCCGTACCCGAGTTCACGGGCGTGTGTGTGATCAACGAATTTCCTCTTGCCACACTGCGTGATTTCGTCGGCTGGACGCCCTTCTTCCACACCTGGGAACTGAAGGGCGTTTATCCGCGCATCTTCGACCACCCCGAACATGGGGGGCAGGCCCGCCAGCTCTTCACCGAGGCCAATGCCCTGCTGGACAGGATCGTTGAGGAAAAGCCGATCTCTGCGCGCGGGGTCTACGGGCTCTTTCCCGCCAGCGCGGTCGGCGACGATGTGGAGCTGTATGCGGATGAGACGCGCGAAACGGCGCTCGCCCGCTTCCATTTTTTGCGTCAGCAGTCGGACCGTGAAGGCAGCGAGCCGTGCCGGTCGCTAGCGGACTTCATTGCACCCAAAGAATCCGGGCTGCGCGATTACATCGGCGCCTTCGCCGTCACAAGCGGGATCGGCCTCAAGGATCTGTGCGAACGGTTCCGCGCCGCGCACGACGATTACAACGCCATCATGGCCGAGGCCCTTGCCGACAGGCTGGCCGAAGCCTTCGCCGAGTGCTTGCACAAGCGGGTGCGCGAGGAGTGGGGCTATGGCCGTGGCGAAACGCTCAATAGCGAGGATCTGATCCAGGAGAAGTACCGCGGGATCCGACCCGCGCCTGGCTATCCGGCGTGCCCTGATCACACCGAGAAGGGCGCGCTGTGGCGCCTTCTCGACGTGGAAGCGAAAACGGGAATCCAACTTACCGAGTCGTTTGCCATGTGGCCTGGATCGAGCGTGAGTGGGCTCTACTTTGCCCATGCCGAGTCGCGTTACTTCAGCCTGGGAAAGATCGGCCGCGATCAGGTGGAGGACTACGCCGCGCGCAAGGCGACGAGCGTGAGCGAAGTGGAGCGATGGATGGGGCCGAATCTGAACTACGATCCCGCGGGATAGGAGTTGCGAGTGGCGGCTGCGCGAGAGGCGCTCGTGCCGGTTGAAGCTGCAATCCTCTATAGGACAAAGATTGCACTCATCCACAAGCTCGCAGTCCGTGGCATGAGCGGTTCCGGATCGGTTCAGTCTCCCTCGGCGATTCTATTTGTGGGCGCATTCAAATCTGGCCCGCAGGATTTTGCGAAAAATTTCAGCCGTTTGTACAACAGTGAGAATACGGCAATCAAGAGCATGTGTGGCCTCCTCGAACGGCCGGGTATGTCCACTTAGCTTGACGGCGGCATCGTTCTCGGTCGTTCGCTTTTTCGGCCAGTCCCGCTCCTTGAGGCCTCAGTGCCTCGGGTCGCCTCACTCCCCGCGGCAGACCTGCCTCGATCTTCGACGGAGAGGTCCCATGGACAGAGACGTATCTTCCTTCGATGCTAGAATCGATTAGGAGTACGGCGGCTGTAGTTCAGCGGCAGAACGCCTGACTGTGGCTCAGGATGTCGTGGGTTCGATCCCCACCAGCCGCCCCAATTTAGAATCAGTAACTTACGAGAAAATTATCTTTCCACTGAGGAGTATCGTGCACTGCCGCGATGCTCGTTTCCGATTTTCAGAGGGAGATCATTGGCGGTGGAGCTATCGCCGCCGCTTTGCCCGCAATGACCCTTGGCGACGACAGCGGTTCAGGCTGCAAAGCCTTGCTCGAATTCCTCGGGGGCCAGCGCCTCCAAGACTTGGTTGAAAGCGCCGTCTGAAGGAATACTGCGGGAAAATTGCAGGAATATGTTGAACCACGCTTAGAGTGTTTTCGCTTCACTTATTGAAATTGCGACAGAGCCTGAAGTCTTGACGCTTCAGGTGGTCGTATCCGGTCGCGCTATCGGTGTAGACCTTCGATCCCTTCTCAACCTGGCTCAGAATTTGGTTCTGCAAGGTCTCCCGCTTGACGTTTGGAACCACCTTTGCGCGAACTTGGCGCAGTTCGCGGTCAAGCATCCCCGTGACAGGGACTTTCGGCCGCGCATTGTCGGCTCTGTAGCGGGCCTCTCGCTTCTTGCGGTGCATCTTCTGAGGCGCAGGACCCAAAAAGTTTCATCCACCTCGACAGGACCAAAATCCCCGCCCAGTTTGCTGGCATTGTCGGCTTCCATTGCAACCCTGATGCGGTGGAGCATGAACCATGCGGTTTTCTGGGTGACACCCAGAGCGCGGTGCAGTTCGTAGCTGCTGATTCCGTTCTTGCAGTTCGCCAGCAACCAGAACGCAGGAAGCCACTTATCCAGTCCGATGGGAGAATCTTCCATCACCGTGCCGGTTTTGAGCGTAAACTGCGGCGCCTCATGCTTTTCCCGGCAATGCCAGCGATTGTATTTCTCCAGAAACAAGACGTTACCGCTTCCACACTTCGGGCAGGACACGCCATCCGGCCACCGTTGAGCAACCATGTACTCCCGGCAGTTAACCGGATTGGCGAAGTAAAGAATTGCGTCTCTGAGTGTTGCGAGCTACATGTTTGCATGAAGCTCACCCTACTCTATTTTGTCAAGTATATTATTACCTTAGGAAGTTATTGAAAATAGGATAGTTGAGAAGATTTATGGCGGAGAGAGGGGGATTCGAACCCCCGATAGAGCTTTTGACCCTATAACGGTTTAGCAAACCGCCGCCTTCAGCCACTCGGCCATCTCTCCGGGTCTCATCGTGGATTATAGCGGAATTTGGGTTGCCGGCGCGCTATAGCCAAGGCGCGCCGATCTGCAGAGAGAGTCGGACACCAACATTTTGAGACGGACGCCACAATCGCATTTCTCATGCGGGCTGTGCGGACCGGCGCAAGTAGCTCTAGAATCTCCGTAACTCTTTGAGAATCGTGTTCGCGCAACGTATGCCACCTGGCAAGCGTCCGCGGCCTTTCCTCAAGCAGTAACTCTGGAACCGCTGAAGCGTGGCGCACCCAACCCCGCTTGCACTTTTCCCTTTCTGAAAAAGGCTGGCGTTGCTAGATTCACAATGATGTTTCCGCGCCTCAAACCAGCGCGGCGGAAGATGCTGCTTCTGCCGCTGATTGCCGCCACCTACTTGATGGTGGCGGGCGGCCCTTACGGCATCGAAGACATTCTCGGTGGGGCCGGCTATGGTTGGGCGATCCTCATTCTCCTGCTTCTGCCGCTGGTCTGGAGCCTGCCCACTGCGCTAATGATCGGCGAGTTGGCCAGTGCCATTCCCTCCGAGGGCGGGTTTTACGTTTGGGTGCGGCGCGCCATGGGGCCGTTCTGGGGCTACCAGGAGAGCTGGCTCTCGCTTGCAGCCAGCATCTTTGACATGGCCATCTATCCGGCCATGTTTGTCCTCTACCTGGGTCGTTTCCTACCGGCTCTCACCGTCAGCTGGCGCGGCTACGCATGGTCACTCGCCGTGGTAGTAGTGTGCTGCCTATGGAACCTGCTGGGCGCGCCCCGCATTGGTAAGGACTCCGTTTGGATGTCGGCCTTGCTTCTGGCCCCCTTCGCCGTCTTTGTGGGGCTGGGCTTCTGGCGCGGGTTCACGCTGCATCCGGTCATTCGCTGGGGCGGGTCTGGAGCGCGAGCCGGATTTTCGGCCGCCATCCTGGTGGCGCTGTGGAACTACATGGGCTGGGATAACGCCTCAACCGTTGCTCAGGAGGTGGAGAATCCACGGCGCAACTACCCGCGCGCCATGATCGCGGCCATCACCCTGACCACCGTCACCTACATTCTTCCTTTGGCTGCCATGGCGCTGGCCGGTTTGCCCACCACCAGTTTCTCGACCGGGGATTGGGCTACCGCCGCCAAGGCTCTGGGCGGACCGATCTTGGGGATGGCCGTGGTTGCAGGCGGCTGCATCACGGGCATCGGCATGTTCAATGCGCTTGTGATGAGCTATACGCGGCTGCCCATGGCCATGGCCGAGGACGGCATGTTGCCGTTTGTGTTCGCCCGCCGCAATCGCCGTGGCGTCCCCTGGGTCAGCGTGCTGGTGTGCGGTCTGGCTTGGGCGCTGGCTCTCGATCTGCCATTCGATCGCCTCATCTCCATCGACCTTATTCTCTATGGTTCGGGATTACTCTTGGAGTTTGCAGCCCTGATTGTCCTTAGGCTCCGCGAACCGCACTTGGAGCGTCCCTTCAAGGCCGGAAGTCTCGCCGTCGCCTGCCTGTTGGGCATCGGACCGGCTGTGCTGATCGCCTATGCTCTATGGGTCTCGCGCGGCGAGAAGCTCATTGGCTCGGTCTCGGCGCTTGTGGTCGCCTCTGCCGTAGGCCTGCTCGGACCAGTATTCTATTGGTTTTCGGCCCTTCCGCCGACGCGGCACAAGGCCGCTGAATCAGCCCTGGAATAGTCGCTTCCGGCGCGAACCCTACCGCGCAGCTCCGGCTCCGTACTGGCCTGATCGTCTTCTGCTCCGGCTCATCTTAAACGACCGCCTCTTGTGCGGCCCGCTCGCGTTTCGCCTTGTCCTCTTGAAACTGTCTGATGGCATGGGTGACGCGGTCGCGTGCATAGGATGCGTCGCGCCAGCCTCTGATCTCCACCCGCTTGCCTTCCAGATCCTTGTAAATAGAAAAGAAATGCGTAATCTCTTTGAGCACGTGCGGATAGAGATCGGTATAGTTCCACACGTCGCTAAAGCGGGGATTGTTCTTGCCCACGGCGAGCACTTTCTCGTCCAGGATGCCTTGGTCGAGCATCTCAAGCAGGCCAATGGGACGCACCTCTTGCACGCAGCCGGAAAAACTGGGACTGGGCACCATCACTAGTACGTCCAACGGGTCGCCATCGTCACTGAGCGTGGAGGGGATGAAGCCATAATCTCCCGGATAGTGGACCGGCGAGTGTAAGTTCCGGTCCAGCTTGAAGACGTGCAACTGCTTGTCGTATTCGAATTTCTGCGTTCCGTCGAGAGGAATTTCGATGACAGCGCGAAAGACCTCAGGGGCGCGGTCGCCGACGGGCAGTTCCAGGTAGTTGATCATCTCGTTTTGCTTCTCCTTCGGGTTAGGGGAGGATAAAGAGACCGTCATGCCCCGATCCCTAGTTGCTCTGTCGCGGGCCAACTGCCAGAGATACTATAATCGCGGATAATGAAGGCGCATGTCTATGTCACGCTAAAAGAATCGGTCCTCGACCCTCAGGGGCAGACCATCCATAACGCCCTGCGCAAGATTGGATTCGCAGAGGTTACCGGGGTTCGGCAGGGCAAATACTTCACGCTGTCGCTCGACAGCGAATTGGACAGGAACGCCGCACGCACCGAAGTGGAGCGTATCGCCCGCGAGGTGCTCACGAATCCGGTGATCGAAGAGTACAGCTACCGCATCGAGGAGTAGGCGCTCCTTGGCTGAGTTGGAAGTAATGCCATTCAGGAGAGCATAGCTCCCTTTCAAGCGGCGGAACCTTTCGCTAAGAAAGGTTGTGCCGTCAATTTGCTCCCCGCAAAGGATTGAGGAGCTCAGGAAAGGCGTCAAAATAGCTCTCCATGGTGAGAGACTCCGTTCCCATGAGACGGCTGACTGTGTCGGTGATGGGCAGGAGTTCTCCGACAGCAATGGCTTCAAACCAGCCCGCTCCAAGATCGACCTGCCAGGGAGCCAAGCCCTGGGCGGCAAGGCGGTGGCGTGCGGCAGCAGGGGATTCTGGAATGTAGCGAAGCGGTCGGTCTGCAAGCGCAGAAAAGCGGCGAGCCACATCGGCGCGAGGAATCGCTTCGGGCCGGTGACGTCGAGAATTCCGCCTGGAGGCTGGGCCAGAGCGGCGGCGGCAGAACGTGCCGCATCCTCGCGCGAGATGAAGGCGCCCCCCGTCGCGCCGTCCGGGCCGCGCATTACCCATCAGCATCGAAACGCTCCAGAAAGGTGTCCACGTAAAGAGCGATGCGCAGAACGGTGTGCGGGACCCGGTCTTTGCGAGATACTGCTCGCTCGTGAAGGGATCGCGGGAATTCGGATAGTTGGCGTGCGGCGAAGAACCTTGAAGAGACAGGTAAACAACGTGGGCAGCGCCGGCGCGGGCCGCTACGCGAAAGGTATTGCGATGCAGCTCGGCGCGCTCACCCGGCCTACCGGAGCCCGAGACGATCAGGGCAGAAGAGATTCCGGCGAAGGCGGCGTCGTGCGAGGTCGTGTCGGTGAAGTCGCCGAAAACAACTTGCGCACCCCGCAGCATGGGAACCTGGGCGGGAGTCCGGGGCATCAGGCGTATTTCAAGGCCTCGTGCGATCAGCAGCGCGGCGGCACGGCGGGCGATTCGGCCGGAAGCACCTGTGACCAGCAACATAAGCGTCCAGTGTAGATAACGCACTGGATCGAAGGCCAGATCGCGGCGGCTAGACTTTAGCGGCCAGACCTTAGCCCTGTAATCCAGGACCGGCACATAGGCACATATTGTGCGCATCCAGGTCACGCTTGGCAGCCAGGGACCCCCCGCTTCCGCGAAGGATGATATGGAGAAACGCCTACAGTATTTCGCCCGCTGGACCGATCCGTAGATGGGACGTCCGCTCGAAGAGATCCCGCTGATGGCCCTTGCTGGAGCGCTTTGCAGAGCCGAGAGCTAGAACGGCAATCAAGACTGCGGCCCCTACAGAGTTTTCGATTCCCCTCTTTCCCGGCACCGTGCGGCCAAGAGGGCTTTTCCTTAAGAAGAGCCCCTCTTGCAGGCTACCCGAGGGGCGCCGGAGCGTAGCGAAGGCGGCCCTCCTCCCCCGAAACAACAGCTTCTTGCTCACCAATGCCGCCCTATTCCTCCGCCCCAGTGGTCTCCTTTTACTCCGCCCTTGACACATGTTTTCGCCGTGGTTCTGCAGCCTTATCTGCAGGACGGTCCTCCCGGACGGGGAAAAGCGGCACTGGCCGGTTCCATCTGCGCGGTCGCCGGTATTCTATTTCTCTTTCCTCTCGACGTTCCCGGCTCAATCCGCGCCGGAACAGCGCTGTGCACGCTTGTTGCCGCAGCCCTTGGCATCGCCGTGACAAGTTTGGTAGCTGCCTTAGTACAGTGACTACTAGCCGAGCGCAGCTTGCGCAGCATCGTCCAGGCTGTCTGATAGCTGCCCAGACCCAGCAATCGCGGTAAGCCCAGAGCGCTGATCCCATACTTCTGG
>JAJZNH010000743.1 GCA_021811745.1 Acidobacteriota bacterium | reverse complement strand
GGCGGCGCGCTCAAGAACGTGATCGCCATCGCCGCCGGCATCGCCGCCGGTGTCGGCCTGGGCTACAACTCCGCCGCCGCCCTCATCACTCGCGGCATTGCCGAGATCACCCGCCTCGCCGTGGCCTGCGGCGGCCATCGCGAGACCCTCGCCGGTCTCTCCGGCATGGGCGACCTCGTCCTCACCTGTACCGGCTCGCTCAGCCGCAACCGCACCGTCGGCCAGGCCCTCGGCCAGGGCCGCAAGCTCCCCGAGATCCTCGAATCGCTCGGCGGCAAGGTGGCGGAAGGCGTGCGCACCACCCGCGCCGCCCTGGGCCTCGCCCGCCGCTACGGAATCGAGATGCCGATCACCGAGCAGATGGAGCTGATCCTCAACGAAGGCAAGGATCCGCGCGAAGCCATCCGCGACCTCATGCTCCGTCCTGGCAAAGACGAACACTGATACGCAGGGAACAAGCAACCGCGAACCCGGGAGCGAAAGGGACATTTTCCGGCAGGTATGTGCCCTGCCGATGGATAATCCTTTGTGTAAAGCGGTTCTCCAATTGGTGTCGGGCGAGGCCGAGGCGATCAAGTGGCGTTTTCCTCAAGAAAACGCCACCCTGCAGGATTTTGGTGACTCGATAGAAATTGGAGAACCGCCTTAGAATCCACAATCCTCATCAATGGAGGCGAAGGATGAAATTGGGTAGCGGCTCGGATGAGCACATCGGACGAATCACGCGGCGCGATGCGCTGAAGGGGCTTGGCGGCATGATCGCGGCTTCGGCGGCGGCATCTTCCGCCGCGGCTTCGCCGGTTGCGCAGGGCGCGGCGCAGCAGGAACAAGGGGCGGCGGGGTCGCTGCCCAAGCGGCCCAACATTCTGTGGATCACCGGCGAGGGCGTGCCCACGGCGGCGCTGAGCTGCTACGGCAGCCGGCTCATCAAGACGCCGCACATCGACCGCATCGCCAACGAAGGAATGCGTTTTACGAACTCCTTCGTCTGCAACGGACTCTGCGCGCCCAGCCGCGCCACGCTGCTGACCGGGACCTATAACCACATCAACGGCATGTATGGGAATCCCGATGTCAATGCGGAGAAATCCGGCAGCATGGTGCCGCACTTCGACCCTGCGCAGGAGACCTTCCCCAAGATCCTCAAGCGCCACGGCTACCAGACCGGCACGGTGGGCAAGTGGCATCTGCCGGTGAACCCCGCTCAGACGGGCTTCGATTATTTCGTCTACAAAAACGGCGCCGGCGGACCGTATTACCAGGCCACCGGCTACTTCGGGAATCCCTCGCTGGGCAGCCACGAGGTGCAGCCGCAGACTCACGAGGGCTACGGAACCGACGTCAACACCGATCTCGTGATCCAGGGCATTGAGAAGTTCCGGGCCAAGGACTCCAGCCAGCCGTTTCTGATGATGGTGCAGTACTTCAACGACCATCGCCCCTTCGATCCGCCGCACAAATACGAACACATCTATGACGACGTGCGCATCCCCGAGCCGGCCACCTTCTGGGACGACTACGAGCACCGCGCGGACGCGGCCAAGGTGGCGCGGCAGCGCATCGAGGACATGCCCGACTTCAATCCGCCCGCGTACCTGACGCCCCGGCAGCGCAAGCAGTGGAACTATCAGAAGTTCATGGAGCATTTTCTGGGCACGCTGCGCTCGCAGGACGACAACATCGGCCGGCTGCTCGACTATCTCGACAAGAACGGGCTGGCGGAAAACACGATCATGGTCTACACCTGCGATCACGGCTTCTTCCTCGGCGATCACGGCTGGTTCGACAAGCGCTTCATGTACGAGCAGGCGATCACGGTGCCGTGGATGATCCGCTGCCCGGGCATGCAGGGCCGGGGCACGGTGAGTCCGGAGTGGGTGGTGAACATCGACAACGCGCCCACGGTGCTGGACCTGTGCGGCATTGCCGCGCCGGAGGTGATGCAGGGGCGCAGCGTGGCGCCGCTGGTGCGCGGCCAGAGCCTGGCGCCCCGCGAGAATTCGCTCTACTACCACTACTACGAGTTCGGCCCGCCGCACTGGTCGGCTCCGCATTACGGAATCCGCACCGACCGCTACAAGCTGATCCACTACTACGACCGCAACGAGTGGGACTTTTTCGATCTGGAGCGCGATCCCGACGAAATGGACAGCCTGTTCCGCGAAAACGGCATGCGCGTGGTGCCCGAGTACGAGGACACGCTGCACCAACTGGTGGCGCAGTTGAAGGCGCGGCGCGAATTTTACAAGGACAACACCGGCCTGCCGGTGATTCTGTGGCCGCCGGGCGATTGACTTGGTTTACCGATTACCAGGAGCCTCCAATTCAAGCGGAGGTCCTTCATCGTCTCCGCTTTCGATGGCGACGGAAGCGTTCTCTGATTTTCCGATAGTGAGCAAAACCGGCTTGCAGATTATTTCACGAACAATCAAATCGGTTAAGAACCGAGAAGTCCCTGCAGCCCGGACGAGGATCGAAGTGTCCGACGTCATCGCGATCACATGCTCGCCTAAATCCAAATGCCCGGCGTCAGAAGCCATGAGAACAGCTTGAACACAAAGACTCATGCTCCCGCCGAAAATGCGCAGCGCATTGCCAATGAGACCAAAATCTTGCCCTAGAACTCCATGCCCGGCGTAGTGTGGGCGGATTGGATCGAAAGGCAAATGCGCACGAACAACCGGCACCCCCCTTTCTGCAAAGACACGCAGAAGATTGGTTGGAATGCTGTGTTCAGCGGGTTCCCCAACGCTGAATTGCGATTGGCTGGGAAATGTAGCCGCGATCATCTCGATATGGGAATATCGATCTTGAGAACAAAATTCATCTAAAGCCATCGAAACACCGCGTCCGGCCGAGGTGAAAATGACAATTTTGCTTATTTGATGGGCAAGTGCCGCAGCAAATGTCGCCTGCAGGCAACTGGTGAGATTGGCCTTGCCTTCCTGCAGGAAATACTCGGTCGGGTACTGGAAACCGGATCTCATTTCTTTGGCCTCACTTCAAAACCCAGGATTTCAGTCAGCGGTTTCAAAAAAGTTGATCGGTGCTGTTCTACCGCTCGGATGAAGTCGAAGGGAGTAATGGAGTCGAAATCCAATCCCACCAGCCGATCTTCGGGGATATGATCTTCCCCGCCAAAGTGAGCATGCCTTTGCGATCGCTCGTCTATGTCAATGCGGAGAACACAATCGTCCTCCCTGTTGGGAATTCCATCTTCATCGCATTCTGCGCCACAGGGACCGTAGTGGTACGAAAAGTAATGTAGTCGTCCACCGCCTCCCTCACATTTCGGCAGTTCTCGATAATATTCCCATATCCGGATATACATGCTGTCGCCATAGAGAATTGCAAACTCCACTGTCCAGGGAGGCGCAGGATCATTTACCGCACTCGTGATTGGGCCCGCAAGAGAAAAGCCCGGTTGCAGGACGATCGAATTGCATCCGTCCTGAAACCAGGCTACGTATTCGTCAAACGTGCAATTATCAGGCCGCAAGTTTGATCAGCGTGTCAGAGGTATTCTCTGGTTCCTCGGATCGGAACGGAACTTTCACGCCTCCGTAGATCGAGCGGAGCCCGGAGGGGACGCCGCAATCGGCTCGGTTTTCGTACCGACGCCGTTTCGCCGCTTTGACTTGGTCGCACAGGGACAGCCATTTTTGCGCATCGAAGTCCGACATTTGATCAGCGGCGGATTTTTCGTAGCAGTCGGTCTGAATCCGGTAACGAGCTGCCAATGCAGCCAATTTCGCTACCGCCTCCTGTTCGGAAAGGATCCTACGCTCAACGGTGATCATGTCAGGGTACTCCTTCTTCAAACTGCAATTCCTGCATTCCGCGGGTTGGAAAGTAGGCGATTCTTAGCGCACAGGAGCGGAAGTCGCCTGATTCCTCAATTTCCGCTCCCCCCAAGCCGATGCGCGAGGTCAACTCATCGACTGCTCCTTAGACGAAGGAGTGAGATCCTCGGGTTGCTGGATTGATCATTCTATCGGCAAGGAAAGCAATGCGCTACAACTATTATGCCGAACGAGACTCAATTGTGTCTCTTCTGCTCGAATTTCCGGATTGGGTCCCCGGAATGCTTGGCACCATCGCTCCCAAGCTGGCAAGGACCATCCTACTCCGAATCGAGAATCCGATTGCGACCCTCCCCTAACATGCAAGGATCTCAACCTAAATGACTTAACGAAACGCAGAAATCCGTGATCCTTGGCAACCTTGTGGGGGAATCCTCTCGAACTCTCAATTCCCCAAGAGGAATTCACTATGACCTCGCGGCGGCCAGATCTTCCGCCTTGCTGCCCACCGCATCGCGCGTATAGCTGCCGTTGACCATGCGCAGGATGCCGAGCGGATTCTCATCGCGCAGCTCGGCCGGCAGCCCCGCCTGCGGGAAGTCCTGGTAGCAGACCGGGCGCGCCCAGCGATAAATCGCCAGCGTGCCCACCGAAGTGAAGCGGCTGTCGCTGGTGGCCGGGAACGGTCCGCCATGCACCATGGCATGGCAAACTTCGACGCCCGTCGGGTAGCCGTTCACGATGAGCCGGCCCGCCTTGCGCTCCAGGATGTTGATCAGGTCCGAGGCCTCGCGCAGATCGCCTTCCGTGCCGTGCAGCGTCGCGGTCAACTGGCCTTCGACGACGCGCGCCAGGGCCAGCATCTCTTCGCGGTTCTGGTAGCGGATGATGAGCGTGCTGGGGCCAAACACTTCGCCCGCCAACTCGGGATTATTGACCAGGTCGGCGCCGGCGATCTCAAAGAGCGCCGGCACGGCGTAGCAGCTCTTCAGACCAGCGGGCGGAGTGGCCTGGGCCAGCGTGGTGACGGCGGCATGGCCGGTGCGTTCTTTTACCCCGCTCTTGTAGCTCTTCGAGATGCCTTCGGTGAGCATCGGCTGGCACGTGCCCTGTTCGACGAGCTTCTTGAGCTCGGCGACCAGCGCATCGGCATCCGCATTGGCGGGCAGGAAGACGAGTCCGGGCTTGGTGCAGAACTGACCGACGCCCAGCGTGAAGGAGCCGAAAAGGCCGGAGGCGATCTGGGCGGCGCGGGCACGCAATGCTTCGGGCAGCACAAAGACCGGGTTCACGCTGCTCATCTCGGTAAAGCAGGGGATGGGCTCCGGGCGGGCAGCGCACATGTCCATCAGCGCCTTGCCGGCATGGAGCGAGCCGGTGAAGCCCACGCCCTTGATGACGGGATGCTTGACGAGAGCGGCGCCCAGCTCGCTGCCCTGGCCAAAGAGCAGCGCGAACGTGCCGGGGTGCAGGTTGGACTCGCGCACGCAGCGCGCGATCACCTGGCCAACCAGCTCGCTGGTGCCCGGATGGGCGGAGTGGGCCTTCACGATCACGGGATTGCCGGCTGCCAGCGCGGAGGCGGTGTCGCCGCCGGCTGCGGAGAACGCAAGCGGAAAATTGCTTGACCCGAACACGGCCACCGGGCCGATGGGGCGCAGCGCGGAGCGGATATCGGCGCGGGGCATCGGCTTGCGCTCGGGCTCGGCGGGATCGATGCGCGCGTCCACCCAGGAGCCCTCCTCGACAACCTGCGCGAAGAGCCGAAGCTGGTTGGTGGTGCGCGCAAGTTCGCCCTTGAGGCGCGCTTCGGGCAGGGCGGTTTCGGCGTTGGCGCGCGCGACGACTTCTTCGGCGATGCCTTCCAGGCCGGCGGCAATGCTGCGCAGGAACCGCCCCTTCTGTTTGCCGGGGAGGTTGCGGTAACTGGCGAAGGCATCCTCGGCCAGCTCGGCGGCGCGGTTCAAATCGTCGACCGACGCGTAGTGAAAAGCGGGTTCGAGAGACTGGCCGGTGGCCGGGTTGAAGCCGGAAAACGTTCCGCCGCTGACCTTGTGCGGCTCGCCGTTGATGATCGAGTATCCAAGCAGCATGATGTCACCACAATTCGAAGGGTTGGATTGGGCTTCTTCTGCGCCGTGCCGCATCGGCAGCGCGGCGGAGAACCGCTCCTCCATTCATATTGACTCATTGACGGGGGAGTGCGCGCAAATCACGCTCGTCACAACGATAGATTCGATCTTTCGATGCGAGGATTCTTCTGTTCCGCGGCTGCGCTGCGCGCGTATGCGCATCGACGAGGTACGCGTTTGCCGGTGCGGCGCCCACGGCCCGGAATGCGGGATTGGCGCTTGTGCCCCCGATGCCGCCGCGTTACCATTTGTACGCCGGGAGCACGCCCCGCTTCTTCTCCATCCCCGCGTTTGCCGTTTGCCGGAAGCATTGCGGTTTCGGCATAGGGGGTTTTCGTGCCTGACCCGCGCTGTTGCGCTCGACGGCTTTTTTTGAGATGGAAGAGAGATTTTTCGCGTTTTAGAATCCCCTCGGAAGGAAAGAGATGATGAAGGCGTATCGTACGGCGCAGTCGGTAGTCGTTGAAGAGAACGGTAAATTTTATGCCTTGCAGGAATCGTGGGATGACTTTGTGCGCGGCAACACACTGGAGCGCGCGCAGGCGGCGGCCAAGGGCCACGCGGTAAGCTTCGATCCGGCCACGGCGCTGGCGCCCATCGCCAACCAGGAAGTGTGGGCGGCGGGCGTGACCTACTATCGCAGCCGCGACGCGCGCATGCGCGAGTCAAAGGACGCCGGCGGCGGCGATTTTTATGCGCGTGTTTACAATGCGCCCCGGCCGGAAATCTTCTTCAAAGCGACGGGGCGGCGCGTGGTGGGGCCGGGTGCGGCGGTGCGGATCCGCTCCGATGCGCACTGGTCGGTGGCGGAGCCGGAACTGACGCTGCTGGCCAATCCCCGCGGCGAGATCGTCGGCTACACGGTGGGCAACGATATGAGCTCGCGCGACATCGAGGGCGAAAACCCGCTCTACCTGCCGCAGGCCAAGCTGTATACCGGCAGTTGCGCGCTGGGGCCGTGCGTGCTGCTGGCCGCGGAGCCGCTGCCGAAATCGACCGCGATTTCGATCGCGATCGAGCGCGACGGCAAGAGCGCCTTCACCGGCAACACCACGCTGAACGAGCTCAAACGCGATCCCAGGGAACTGGTGGAGTACCTGTTCCGCGATAATGACTTCCCGGACGGCGTGTTCCTGATGACGGGAACGGGCATTATTCCCGGCGACGAATTCACGCTGCACAGCGGCGACGAAATTCGCATCGGCATCGACGGGATTGGGACGCTGGTTAACCGGGTGGCGTAAAGGCAGTGCATCTGGCGGGGAATGGCACTTGGGACGGCCATTCCCGCAGCCCGAAGGCCGCGCTTATATATCGAAAAAAACTGGCTGCGGCCGGAAGAGCCTGCAAAAAGACCGCTGCCGACAGGGCGATTTGACCCACTCATCCGGTGCGCCGTTTCGGACGAGGGCCGCTTGCTACAATCAACCGTATCCGGTACAACTTCGAAATGCGGGTCCTGTCCCCGGGACAATCGTGCATGTGTCGCAGGCGGACGCGAAAGCCGAGGACTCTCAATCGTTTCTGGTTCCGATCACACGGCCTGAATGGCAGGCCGGACTGGCACATAGCTGTCGGCTTGTGAGGAGAAGGCGAATGGGCACCATTGCACCTGCGGTTCCGACAACCAACAAACATCTCGTCCGCTGGGTCGAAAAGATGGCCGAGCTCTGCCAGCCGGCCCGCATTCACTGGGTGGACGGCTCGCAGGAAGAGTACGACTATCTGTGCGGCGAGCTGGTGAAGGCGGGCACGTTCACGCGCCTGAACCAGGATCTGTGGCCGGGCTGTTTTTACGCCCGCTCCGCGCCCAACGATGTCGCGCGCGTTGAAGACCGCACCTTCATTTGCTCGCTCTCGAAGAGCAACGCGGGCCCCACCAACAACTGGGAAGATCCGTTCGAGATGCGCAAGAAGCTGAAGCGGCTTTTCCGCGGATGCATGGCGGGGCGCACCATGTACGTGCTGCCTTTCAGCATGGGGCCCATCGGGTCGCCCATGTCGCAGCTCGGCGTGCAGCTCACCGACTCGGCCTACGTAGTCGTGAACATGCGCATCATGGCGCGGATCGGAACGCCGGTCTTCGCGGAGATCGACAAGGACATCAAGCGCGTGGTGCCGTGCATGCACTCGGTGGGCGCGCCACTGGCGCCGGAGCAGAAAGACGTTCCCTGGCCCTGCAACGACACCAAGTACATCGTGCACTGTCCGGAGACGCGCGAGATCTGGAGCTACGGCTCGGGCTACGGCGGCAACGCGCTGCTGGGCAAGAAGTGCTTCGCGCTGCGCATCGCGTCGCGGATGGGCCGCGATCAGGGCTGGCTGGCCGAACACATGCTGATCCTGGGCGTGACCAACCCGGCCGGGCGCAAGTACCACATCGCGGCCGCCTTCCCCAGCGCCTGCGGCAAGACCAATTTCGCGATGCTCATCCCGCCCGCGTCGATGCCGGGCTGGAAGGTCACGACCATCGGCGACGACATCGCCTGGATCAAGCCGGGCGCCGACGGGCGCATGTAC
>JAJZNH010000157.1:3419-8456 GCA_021811745.1 Acidobacteriota bacterium | reverse complement strand
CATATACGGCATTGTTATTGGCGAGTGAGGCATTGGGCGGTACGGAAACCGCAGTGGGAACAAGGATATCGCTCGTGTGGCCAGGCAGAGCAAGGGTTTCTGTGGCGACCACGGAACCTATGGCCCCTCCTGCTCCGATGGCGTACTCGGTGAGCGTGGCGGAATTGGTTCCGGAGACTACAAAGAGGTCGGTGTTCGTGCCATTGATGACCATGGCCACAGGGGGAGAGCTGGTCGTGATCTTGTCCTTCTGCGTCAGACCGCCCATATAGGCAATGCTGAAGTGAACAATAGTATTGTTCCCCTGGTTGGCGACGTAGAGATTGGCATAGTCAGAGGTGGCCGCCAAGGCAACTGGGTTGGTCCCGCCCGAAGGGAAGAGAGGCTGGTGGGCGGGGCGCAACGCACCCGATTCGGAGTCTACCGCATAGACTTCGATCTGGCCGCTGCTGCCAGGTGAAGATCCTGTAGAGTCCGCCGCAAACAGCCAGTCGATGGTGGTGATCAAGCAACCGGACAAGAGAGAGGCCACCACCAGGCCCAATGCCGAGACCAGAAAGAGGTGGCTCAATTTGCTAGACTTCATGCGCTTCCTTCGTCATGGGCCATCGGTTTCAAGCCCCCTCAAAACTTGTTAAGTTGCCCCGTGGCTATTGTAAAAGCCTGCTACGGGGGATGACCACAGGCTCCGCTTCCAGCGCAGAGCCGATGAGTGGCCTCATGCTACGGTGTTCCCGAGCCCGTAATTCCTGGGCCTGAAACCCCAGCGCCCGTACCGTTGTGCGGAATGGCCGCCACTGCGGTTGGGTTAGCGTCGGCCCCAGAGGGTGAAAACTGCGAAACTAGCAGCGATCCGTCGGTCTGACTCAACTGAAAGCCCGAAACATTGTTGCCAAGAAAGTTCGCGGTGTAAAGAAAATGATTGGTCGAGGGATCGATGCCAATGGCCACTGGCTCCGAGCCGGTGGTATAGGCCCCTGTGCGGATGAGGGATCCACTCTTTACCGTGAAAGCGGTCACAGTGGCATCCAGAGAGTTGGCTACGTAGACAAACGGGAAGGAAGGGTCCACCACGATTGCGCTCGGCTGGTTGCCCGCAGGAAACTCGTTGGTGCCGTTCGTGCCGGTCGTCATCGGAACCAAGTTCCCGGAATTTACGGTGTAGCCCAGTACCTGACCAGTTGCGTAGTCGGTGGCGTAGACGTAAGAACTCGTAGCATCGCTGGCGATCGCCGAGGGTTGTGTTCCCGCTCGGTACGGCGAGCCGCTCAGAGGCGTCAGTACTCCTCCCGGGCCGACCGAGAAGCCAAAGATGTAGCCCACGCTGGGCGTGACCGAAGAGTCGTAACCGGTAACGTAGACATAGGCGCCAGAATCAAGAACATTGACTCCGGTGGGCACGATTATGTCCGAGGCGCTTCTGCCCGCAAGCGTCAGCGGCCAATAGTTGGCGCTGATGGCTGCGTTGGTGGCCGGAGGTCCTATAGCGGTGGGGGTTGAACTGGTGCCCGCAGTGAGTGGATAAACGGCAATCGAGCCGGAGCATGGGTCCGCATCGGAACAGATCGGAAGCGGCTGGTAGAGATCGGCGACGAACATGTCCGATTTACTTACCGCCAGCGCTAAGGGGAAGATTCCTGGCGTATTCACCGTGTCATAGGAATGACAAACTGAACGATGTTGTTGTCGTCCTCATTGACCACAAACAGACTGTCATAATTCGACGAGACAGCTTCCGCCACCGGATCACGCCCACCCGAAGGGAAGGGAGAAGTAGGTATCTGCCGCAGGCGGCCCGACTCTGAGTTGATCTCAAAGACATCGACCAGACCATACTGATTGGGCCCAAATGCTTTGGAGCTGGCCACATACATAAAATCTACGGTGAGTGTTTGCGTGATTTGCTGACAGGCAGTGACCAGCAGGGCAATGCAGAGGCTGGCAACAGAAACCAACGCAAGCTGGCTCGATTTTTTCAACTTCATGTGCATTGTTTCGTCAATGGGCCAAAATTGCGGCCTCGCCATTCTCTTTTTTGAGTTCAATTCCCGGGCGCCCTGGAAAGCCGCGTCCGGCATCTGACTGTATCCTCACCCACCACAACAGATTTCAGAATCCCGGAGCGGCTGGTAACATGTTGCGTCCCGCCCCAGTCCGCCGCCCTTCTACTGCGTACGGCCGTCCATCAGGCACCAGGTGGCCGGTCCCTGGAGTGGGTAATCGCTGACAACTCGCAGGGTATCGAGCGAGCCGGAATTCACATCGACGAACCTGCCGGTTACGCTCGAGTCGTTGTAATTGGCCGTGTAGACAAACTGGTTCGATGGATCCTCAACGATGCACTGGGGGCCGGCGCCCGAGCCAAACGGGTTGTCGGCGAGGAAACTGACCTGATAAGAGGGAGAGGTGGTGAGGAAATAGCCGGAAATGCCACTTTGCGAGTTGATCCCCACGGCGTTGTTCCCTTGGTTGGCCACATAAAGGAATTTGCCACCGTGTTCCAGCAAGAGCTCAATCGGGTTGGCAAGAGTGGGGTCGTCGGGGATTATGCCGCTGCTCTCGGCCTGGAGCGCACCGTTGGCGCCCACGGTAAAGGGTAGAATCTGGCTGGGGGCGGAGACATTGCTTCCGTTGAACGAAGTCGTGATGGGCTCGTTATCGAGCACATAAATCACGCTGTTTGCTTCGACAATTGCCGTGCCGCCTGTGATGCTCAGTGGCTGAACGCTGTTCTGCGTGAGGGTCAGTTGTCCGCTCACTGGGGAGTAGGCGTATGGCCACACTGCGGTCCCTCCGGTATAGGGGAATGACCCGCCGGCCGTGCCTCCGGTTAGCGTGAGAACGACGCTATTCGATCCGCTCGCAGCCATCACAAAATCGACAGGGTTGGCCGGGACCGGAAAGTAGTTGATCGGCACCCCGCTGGCCTGAGTGACTTGAGCATTGGGCACCAGCGACAGGCGGCCCGTCGTCTGATTGATCTGAAAGACGGTAATGTCTCCGCAGGTCTTTACTCCCGTTCCCAGCGCCAAAGTGCAGCCATTGGTGGCCGGATTGTAGGAGGCTGCGTAGTTGTCGGGGGCATCGTGGTCAAGCACCATTAGGTAGTTGCCGGTGACATCCACAATGATGCGGAAGGGGTTGACCCCCTGGGAGAAAAAGGTCTTCTGCGGAGTGAGAATTCCGTTTCCGCCCACCGAGAACTGGGTGATGTTCGAGTTCTGGCAGGGGTCCGCCGTGGTGCAGTTCAAACCGCCCTGGGCATTCACGCCGCGGTTGAGAACATAAAGGAAGCGGCTCCCGGAGGTCAGCACGGCGCGCACCGGGTTGGCCCCTCCCGAGGAGACCGGCAGACCGTTGATCTGCGTCAAGAGGCCTCTGTTGTGGCCGATCTTGAAGCCGCTGATGATGCCGTTGCCGGTGGGTTGGGCGGTCACCAGCCCGGTGACGAACAAATAGCCGACCGTATAACTAACAACGCAAGACGAAACGCCGAGGATGACGCCAACCGAGAGGGTGCCTATCAGAAGTATCTTGCCGAGTTTCCTAAACTTCATGCCATTCCTTCATCCTGGTCAGGCCTGCGCCGCCAAGTTTGATCGTTCCCGAGCAATGCTGGGTTGGGACGGGTCCCTGATGCATTGTAAAAGGCGACGGCGGGTTGTGCCTAGTCTTGGTTTCCGGCCGGCAAACCAGGTCTTCGCCAGGGCTGTGTCGTCGCTGCTGCCAATGCTCGCTGGTTCTTACTTCAGTCGTCTTTGGCCCTTGGGGTTGAGTGCATTTGCCGATTGGACGGCCTAAAAAGGTCAAACATCACCACGCGGGTCGAGCCTACCACACGCGGCAAGAGTTGACCGGGTACATCGGCTGGCCCTTGGTGCAACCGAAAGCCTTGCCAAACGCGCTAAAGTTTTGAACCGTGCCGTTCACGCGCCATTTGCCAGGCGAATGTGGGTCAACCAGCGCAGCCTGTCTCGCATATTGCTCGGTTTGGTTCTGGCACCAAACCTGTGCAAAGGCGATGAAATAGCGCTGCGCCTCGGTGTATCCGCCAACCTTTTCGTTGATGGATTTGCCTTCCGCCGCCAGAGTATCCAGCAGTGCCATGTAAGCGATGCGCAAGCCACCGTTGTCAGCGGTGTTCTCGCCCAGCGTGAGTCGACCGTTCAAATGCTGGGCGGGCGTATTGCCCTGTGCCGGAGCGGCCACAAAGCCGCTATACTCCTTGGCGATGCACGCGGTCCGCTCATCGAAGGCCTTGCGATCTGCCGGCGTCCACCATGTCCGCAGATTGCCGTGGCCGTCGTACTGCGACCCTTGGTCATCGAAGCCGTGCGTCATCTCGTGGCCGATCACTACGCCGATGCCGCCGAAGTTCACCGCCGGGTCAGCCCTGAAGTCGAAGAATGGCGGCTGCAGAATGCCCGCCGGGAAGTTGATATCGTTGAACGACGGATCGTAGTAGGCGTTCACCGTGGGCGGCGTCATGTCCCACTCCTGCTCGTCAGGCGGCTTGCCTAGTTTGGCGTAATTGTAGTTGCGTTCGAAGACCGCGCTCCGGTGCAGATTTCCAATCAGGTTGTCCGGGGAGACCTTGAGACTGGAATAGTCGCGCCACTTTGACGGATAGCCGATCTTGTTGCGGATCATAGCCAGCTTTTGCTCGGCGGCCTTCTTCGTGGTCTCCGTCATCCATGGTAGTGTCTGGATGTCCTGGGACAGTGCCTTTTCGAGCGCCGCCACCATCTGGTCTGTCCTTTGCTTGGCCGCGGGAGGAAAGTTTTGTTTTACCCAATCCTGGCCGACCGCCTCTCCCATGGCCTGATCGGTCATCCGGGTACACATCTTCCAGCGCGGCATCGGTTGTTTTTGGCCGGCCAGGGTCTTTGAGAAGAAGTCAAAATTCGCATCGAAGAAGGCTTTGGGTAGATCCTGGGCCTGGCCGTGCAACACATGCCAGCGCAGATAGCTCTTCCAGGCGCTCAGCGGCTCGCTCTCGATCAGGCCGCTTAATGCCTTGAAGTAGTCTGGGGACAC
>JAJZNH010000157.1:0-3409 GCA_021811745.1 Acidobacteriota bacterium | reverse complement strand
GTAAACCGCCTCGGGATTGCGCCTTTCGGTGCGGCTCATCGAGGCTTTGGCCATGGCGGTTTCGATGGCCATCACCGCGGAGGCTTCTTGGGCGGCCCGCGTCGGCGTATCGCCAGCCAACGTAAACATCTTCTTCACGTGCGCGATGTATTCGGCACGAATCTGCGCGAAGTGCGGCGAGTCCACGATGTAGTAATCGCGGTCGGGTAGTGAGAGCCCCCCTTGATCGATTTGCGCGATCTGTCGCGAGGAGTTCTTTTGGTCCTGGCCGACGCCGAATTCAAAGAAACCGTCGGGCGTGCCCTGATTCTCCAGGGTGGCGAGCAACGTCGGGAGTTGCCTGGTGCTCTTCAGGCGCGCAATCAGCGCCCACGAGGGCTTGATGGGCGCCAGACCCCGTTCTTCAATCGCTTTCGTATCCATGCAGGCTGCGTAAAAATCGCCGTACTTTTTTTGCAGGGGTGTCTTGGGGGCCTTGGCAGCGGCGTTCAGATCTTTCCACAGCAGGTATTGATTGCGCTCCTGTACCAGCGAGAATGACCGCATCCAGCGTACCTGATCGGGCGGGATGGGATTGTTCTTCATCCAGTTGCCGCAAGCGTATTGGTAGAAATCCGTGCACGGATTCGCGCTGGTATCCATCGCTGCGGCGTCAAAACTCTTGACCGCCAGAGGTTCGATAGGAGTGGAGTCGTTGGATTGTGGGGCCGCAGGCGCCTGCGCTAGTGCGGTTCCACCCGCCAGAATCATGACGAGTGCAAAACGGAGGCTGTTCATTTTATTGGACCTCCTTCATCATACAGCAGGTGGGAGCGAGGAACCGGCACCGGCGGAAAACTAGGATTCTGTCGCGGGACGAAGGATTGGCGACCGCAGGGCGATCCGATTGGACGGCTTTCAATGACGGCCGGGATGCGGGCAGACCATGAGCTTGGCCCTGGAAGTTCAATCCCAGGCCTTGATCTGTAAAAAGGGAATGACCACTCAGATCCATCTGGCCTTCACGTTCGTGGTGGAAGAGAGCGCATGAATCCGGCGCTTTGGCGTCTCTGGAGGTCGCCGACGTCCCGGCGATGGGAGTTCGGTACCGGCGGACGAGTGTCGCATCTCGTGGCGCGACCCTTGCTGATCTCGCCTTGCTCTCCGCTCGGCTTGACGGGGAAACCGGCGGGCGTGGGGCGGCACCTTGCACCTGGCTACCCGTCACCGGCTAACCCTTTACGACGCGCCTTACCTGGAACTGCCCGCTTGACGCAGGCTGCCGCTGGCCAGTTTGCATGCGGAATTGAGGATCGCGGCGCGCGCCGACAAGGCACCGTTGCTGGGACTTTGCAACGAGGAGTGCGCTCTGGTTGCGTCTTCGGTGCCGGTGCTTTGCGAGGAAGCGCCGTGATTTGGACACTACGTGTAGTCGTGGGCCTTGTGCCTCCGGTTGGGGATCTAGGACGTTCGAATACGTCGTGCCTAGGTACGGTCTGTTTCATGTGCGTTCTGCCGCCGAGTGCTAAAATCTGTCAGTGCCGGGTCCTACGCGACGTAATCCCGCCAACCCCGCCAGGTCCGGAAGGAAGCAACGGTAACGGGCTAGTACGGGCGCAGTAGGTCACCCGGTACTTTTTTGCGCCGAGGGCGCTTTTTACGTTTTTGAGGTCCGCCGGCACTTATTGTGAATCGACTTTGAACTGAGTGCGGCAATCTGGTTCTCCATTGGTGCGCGCTCTGCGAGGAGAAAAAATTGAGCCTGACCGTTCGCCCCGTGGTGGGCCGGCGCGCCAAGATATCGGCGCTCGGGACCTTCGTTCCCCCCGATGTGATTACCAATCAAGACCTGGAAAAGATGGTAGAAACAAGCGACCAGTGGATCATGGAGCGCGTTGGCATCCGCGAACGGCACGTCCTGGCCAGGGGCCTCGGCGTTAGTGATATCTGTACCCAGGCGGCCAAGCGGTGTCTGGCGGCGCGCGGAATCGGGTCGGACGAAGTTGAGGTCATCATTGTGGGCACGGTGACGCCGGACATGATGTTTCCTTCGACGGCTTGCCTGGTGCAGGACAAGATCGGCGCCAGAGGCGCGTGGGGATTCGACGTTTCCGGCGGCTGTTCGGGGTTTGTCTATGCGCTGATGGCGGGATTGAAGATGGTGGAGAGCGGCGCGCACAAGCGGGTTCTGGTGTGCGGCGCCGATGCCAACACGCGCATGACCGACTACACTGATCGGACCACCTGCGTCTTGTTTGGAGATGGCGGCGGGGCCGTCCTGCTGGAGCCAGCTGAGGAAGGCGAAATCGGCTTTATCGACGCCATCAATGAGATCGACGGATCCGGCGGCGTAAGTCTGAATCTGAAAGGTGGTGGGAGTCTGAATCCTGCCAGCCACGAGACCGTGGACAAGAAGATGCACTACATCTACCAGGATGGGCCGGCAGTCTATAAGTTTGCGGTGCGCAAGATGGCCGAGGCCTCTCTTAAGGTTCTTGAGCGCAACGGCGTCACGGTCTCCGATCTGGGCTGCTTTATCCCCCACCAAGCCAACAAGCGGATCATCACTTCGACTGCCGAGCGCCTGGGCCTCCCGCCGGAAAAAGTGATTATCAACATTGACAAGTACGGCAACACTTCGGCGGGGACGATCCCGTTGGCCATGGAGACGGCCGTCGAGGAGGGGAAGCTGAAAAAGGGTGACTTGGTGCTGTTGGCCGCCGTAGGGGCCGGGTTCACTGTAGGAACAGTGCTCCTGAGGTGGGAGATTTGAAAAATACTGCCCTTCTGGCTTCCAGCCGCCACCTCATCGATTCGATTGCCGCCTTTGCGCCCTGGTCAATAGTCCAGATTAAGGATTTTGCCTAAACTGATTTCCAGACGTTGGACACACCGACGCCTCCCTCAGCCAGGCTGGAGGCTAGGATCGAGAAGCTGTTTCGCAATATACTGTGCTCCACGAGTGGAAATCGGGCCGGCGGATCGTCCGATCCCGAAATGAAAGGCGGAGGCTGACCATGGAATTAGAGTTTACCGCCAGGCACTTGAAGGTATCGAAGGCGCTCCGGATGCAGGCCGAGGAAGGAATGCAACGGATTGGCCGCATCCTGGGCAGGAACGCACGCGCCAGCATCATCTTCGCTGCGCAGCGGCACGTGCGCATCGTGGAGTTGACGGTGCAGGCGCGGGCTCAGAAGTTCGCGGCCACCGGCGAGGGCGCAACGCTGGTTGTGGCGCTCCGGCAAGCCATCGAACACGCCGAGAACCAGGCGCGCCGCTATAGAGACCGGCGGCTGACCAGCAAACGGCTGCCTACCGAAGAGAAGGTTCTGACAGCGCCGCCGGTGGCTCGTCCCAAGGCGCGTGCCTCCCAGCCCCCCGCTGAGACCGACAATGCCAAAACGGCTCGGCCTGCAAAGACGCGGGCCAC
>JAJZNH010000730.1 GCA_021811745.1 Acidobacteriota bacterium | reverse complement strand
CGGTTATATTGCGCAGGTCGCCTTCTGGCCGGTGCAAAACATCGACATCGATCTCAACTACTCCGGATATTTCAAATTCAACGGCGCCAGCACTAACTACGACGGCGCCGACCGAAACGCTTCCGATAACAACACCACCTACATGGCTCTGTGGCTGAATTTTTAGGAGACAGCGTGGATCAGGAAATAAGTAAAGACAATTTAGCCGAAAGAAAAGACGTCATCGTTATCAGCCGGCGCTCGTTCTTCGGAGCATTGATGGCCATTGGCTCCGCGGGCATGGGCGCCATCCTTGCCGTACCGGTATTGCGGTACGTCCTGTACCCGCTCTATGCCAAGTCCTCGGGAATCGCGTGGGCCGACGTGGGCGATGTCAGCGATTTCGCGACAATCACAGATCCGGTGCGCAAGACCATTACCTTCGCCCAGCTCGACGGCTGGCGTCAGGTGGAATCTGCCCAGTCGGTCTACGTCACGCGCGACAACGCCGGGCAGTTCAAGATTCTTTCCGCCATTTGCCCCCACTTGGGATGCAGCGTGTCATGGCAGAAGAGTGCAGACGACTTTCTGTGCCCTTGCCACGGAAGTGTCTTTGGACCGAGTGGAAAGCTCGTAAAGGGACCGGCGCCGCGCGGAATGGATCCCCTTCCCCACCGCGTGAAAAGCGGCAAGTTGCAAGTTCGCTTCGAGTTCTTCCGGGAAGACGTACCCAACAGAGAAGTAGTGAGTTAACCATAATGAGGAGCAAGCTGTGGATGAAAAGGAAAAGCTAGCCTCCGCCGCGCCAACTGGCGGGAGCCTTTCGAAGCGCGTATACCACTGGCTCGATCGGCGCGCCGGAGTAAACAAGTTGATGAAGGAATCGCTCGACGAGCCGATTCCGGGCGGAGCGCGCTTCGCTTACGTTTTTGGCTCAGGGCTGCTCTTCATCTTTATTTCGCAAATCATTACCGGTATCTGCCTGGCCATTTATTATGTGCCTTCGGCTGAGACCGCCCATACCAGCGTAGCCTACATTACCAAGAAGGTCGCCGCGGGCGACTTCCTGCGCAGCCTCCACTACTACGGGTCGAGCGCGATGATCATCGTGCTCCTGCTGCATTTCCTGCAGACTTTTCTCTACGGCTCCTTCAAGGGTAGACGCGAGCTGCTCTGGATGTCAGGCGCCACGCTCTCGCTTCTGGTATTGGGCATGGGTTTCACCGGCTACCTGCTGCCCTGGGATCAGAGAGCATACTTCGCGACTGCCGTAGGCACCAATATCGTCGGCGAAATTCCGCTCATCGGCGGGTGGATCTCAAGACTAATGCGCGGCGGCGACACCATCGGCACCCTCACCTTGTCGCGCTTTTACGTCGCCCATGTCTTTCTCATTCCTGCTTGCATTTTCGCTTTCATTAGCATTCACATTTACCTCTTCCGCAAGGCCGGCGCCGCCGGACCTATGCACGAAAATCCAATAAAGCCCAAACTACCGCCAGACGGATTCTATCCTCGCCAGGTTCTCATGGACATGGCCTTCGCCATGTTACTGATGGTGGGCTTGGGTTTTCTGGCCTACTTCCATCCCATCGGTCTCGGTCCCATTGCCAACCCCGCCAATACCCACTATCTGCCCCGCCCCGAGTGGTATTACCTTCCCTTCTTTGAATGGCTCAAGCTTTGGGAGGGACCGAAAGCAGTCATCGCGGTCGTGGTAACGCCAGCTCTGCTGGCAGCGTTGTTCTTCCTTCTGCCGTTCCTCGACCGCAGCCTGGAGCGCAGGCCGTGGCGCAGGCCGATTCCGGTGCTGGCGGTGGGCATCGTGCTTGTGAGCATCTTCTTCCTTGGCGTCAGGAGCCGGATCGATGACGAGGACGACGCCACCGTAGCCGCACAGTTAGCCCTCCAGGCTCAACAGGAAAAGGAATATACCGCGGCGCCATTCCGTCCCTACATCGAATCGCCGGGCGCAACGGGCCCGCTGGCGCTTCCCTCGGGCCCCGTGAATCCACTGGTGTCGCGAGGCAGAGGGGTCTTCGAGTCCGAAGGGTGCTCCGGCTGCCATGGCGACACCGGCATGGGAACCATGGTTGCACCCAGCCTTCAAGGCATCACTACCAAGTTCTCTGGGCCTCAGTTGACGGCACTGATACACAACCCAAATGCCGCCATGCGGGCCGGCCATATGCCTTCCTTCGACATCTCGAATAGCGACATGAAGGCCCTGCTTGCCTACCTGGGAGTGATCGGGACGCCAGCAGCCAACGTGCAGGCCACTTCAGGCGCGATGGCGCAGCCGGCCGCTGCCGCACCGCAGGCAGCCCCCGCCGCGCCCCAGGCTACCAGTCCAGCTGGGCAACCGCAGTCGGCCGCGCCATCAGCTGCACCTAGGCAAATCTCGGCGGCCGCTCTCGCAGGCGGCCAACTCTTCCAGCAACATGCCTGCTCTGCCTGCCATGGGCCCACCGGACAAGGCGCGGTGGCGCCGGCTCTGGCCCCGCTCATCGCCCACCTCTCCGATTCACAGGTGGCCCAACTGTTGCAACATCCGAATGCCAAGATGAAGGCAGGAGGAATGCCGGCATTCCAGGGACCGTCCAGCCAGCTTAAGTCCCTGATTGCTTTTTTGCGCACACTCAAGCCGCCGACGCAGCAAGCCAAGCAGGCGTCCCAAGAGCAACCCCAACGGCAAACGGCCGTGACGTTCGCTTCCCAGAATGGTGGCGTTCCCTATCCAGATGTGGGTCCTGCTGCGCCTGGGGCGGTCACCAATGTGGCCACTTCTACCCCGCCCGCTCTTCCCGGTAGAGCTGCCCATTCATCGACGGCAGTTCCGGTTTCATTTCCGGCGCCCAGCCCAGGCCGTGCGCTCTTTCTTTCCCAGGGCTGCTCTGCGTGCCATGGACCCACCGCACACGGCACGCGGTTCGCGCCTTCGCTCATCGGCATTGGGAAGAAGTTCCCTGGCGACAAACTTCCTTACCTACTTCGCCATCCAACCAGCGCAATGCGCGATGGGGGAATGCCGACTGTAAGTCTGAACGACCCTCAACTGAAGCAATTGGTGGCCTACCTTTCCAGCCTCACCCCACAGTCTGCTGCCGCACCGGCTCCTCAGCCCAGCCCCGCTGCGCGCACCGCGAATACGCGACCCGGTGCGCCGCCTGCCGTGGCCAAGGCACCAGCGCCGCCTGCTCCGCTGAGCCCGTTGGCCAAGCGCGGCCAGCGTATCTTTGAGAGCATGAACTGCGAAACCTGCCACGGGGTGGGCGGGTTGACGGGGACCGTAGCCGCGCCCCCGCTGGCCGGCACAGCCTCTTTGCTCCCCCCAAAGGTTCTGGAAGACCTGCTGCGCCACCACACGATTCGCATGCAAGAAGGTGGCATGCCGCTCACAAATCTGAAGCCGCAGAACATGAAGGCGCTGATAGCCTATATTCGCTCCATGCCCTCGTCTCCTCAGGCAGCGCGATAGTTCTGGCGGATGCACGGCGCGGCATCTCCCATTGGCCTCCAGCATGGCCCCGTGCGGGCTGGCGGCTCCTTTTTTCACGGCGGTTCTCCGATTCCTGCGAGGTGCTGAAGAAGGATCCGGCGCGGCAGACGGTGCTTTTCTTGAAGGAGACGCCACGAGAAATCGCGCTTTACTCCACAACTGCCGGGAAACCGCTATATCCTGAAGGCTGCCGTGTCCGTCAGCGAAGATTCCACCGCAGCATGGCTTTACCGGCGCGCCCGTAAGCTGCCAGCGGCTCAGACCGCGCAGACTTCCGACACCGCGGCTGCTGATCCGGCCCAGCGCCTGCGCCGCATGCATGATCTGCTTCTCCGCGCCTACGGCCCGCAGCATTGGTGGCCGGCCAGAACGTCCTTTGAAGTGATTCTCGGCGCCTACCTTACGCAGAACACCGCCTGGACAGCGGTCGAACGCTCGCTCACCAACCTCCGCGCTGCCGGTGCGCTCACTCTTGACGGCCTCCGATCGATTCCTGTCAGTGAGCTGCGGCGCCTGATCCGGCCATCCGGATTCATCACGCGCAAGGCACCCGCGCTCAAGGCGTTCGTCGCCATGCTCGACGAGGAGTTTTCGGGTTCGCTTCAGATACTCGCGGACCAACCAACCACGGCACTGCGCCACCGCCTACTTCAGTTGCCCGGCGTCGGCCCAGAAACGGCCGACGCGATCCTGCTTTACGCGCTCGGGCACCCCATCCCCGTAGCTGACGAGTATCTCCGTCGCATCGCGGAGCGCCATCAACTTCTCGACCTGCCGGCGAATCGAAGCCGAATCTCCTACGAGGCTCTCACTGACCTCACTCGCCGCGCCTTCGCCGCCGATCCTGCCAGCGGCCAGACCTCGCTCTTTAATGAGTTTCATGCTCTCACCGTGGCCGTAGGCAAAGCGCACTGCGGCCGCACCGCCAGGTGCGAGGGCTGTCCACTGGCCGCAGAACTGCGTCCCGGCGGTGAGCTTTCAACTCGAAGGCCGCTCCGCCGCGGGCGGTCTCGCGCCGCGGCTAGCCGAGCGGCTGTAGGCTGACGGCCTAGAGCTACGCTTTTAGCGTAGTCTTGCATTATGAGTCCAACACCGCAACAGCCTCAAGTAACTCTGACCCAAACCACCGACTACCGCGAGTCCTACGCCAACAGCGTGCAGGTACGCGTCAGCGTGTGGGATTTCCAGCTCGTCTTCGGCCTGGTCTCCGGCGACAGCCCCGAGCAGGTGACTGTCCGAAACCACGAAGCCGTATTTCTAAGCCCCCAGCAAGCCAAGGCCCTCTGGAACGTCCTCGGCCAGAATCTTGCTCAGTACGAGCAGGCCTTTGGGACCCTGAATCTGGAGCCGCAAAGCCAGAATTCCCCGCGCGGACCAGTCAACTAATTTCCAGCCTCAAGCTCCTCGTTATCAACCAGTACCAGTGATGCTAGCCGTTGCAGCTCAACCGTAGACATCGGCTCGATACCGCGGTGGCTGCCATTTCAAAACAAAGGGCAAGGAGCTATAAGCTAGTGGCTAGCAGCCAGCGTGAAGGAGCGAGTCTTTGCGCCTAAAAAGAATCTTGAATCCTTGGCCGGATGCGCCGCTTCCTCTCTGGATGATCTTTCCAGTGATCTTTGTGGCGCTCTACACCAGCCACTTCATGCTCCTGCGGCTCCCCTACTACTGGGACGAGGGGGGCTACTACATCCCAGCAGCCTGGGATTTCTACCGCACCGGTTCGCTCATTCCCTTCAGCACGCTCAATAACGCCCATCCGCCGCTGCCGAGCATTTACCTGGCGCTGTGGTGGAAGGCCTCTGGTTTTCACCCAGCCGTCACCCGTGAGGCTGTGCTCATGGTGGCCGCCTTGGGGCTGCTGGGCGTCTGGCGGCTGGCCATGCGCCTGACGGGCGTCGCCTCAGTTGCCTTCTGGACCGTTTTGCTGACCGGACTTTACCCCATCTGGTTCGCGCAGAGCACGCTTGCCCAGGCCGACATCTTCGCCGCCGCCTGCACTCTTTGGGGATTGGTCTATTCCCTGCCGCGCCGCGACCGCCAGCCCCGCGCCGCCGCCCTCTGGTTTGGCGCTGCGGCGCTCTGCAAGGAGACGGCGATCGCCATTCCTGTCACGTTGGCTGCGATCAGGCTGGTGGAAGGCTTGCGGCATCGTTCGGGGGCACGCTCCCGGTTCTGGCGCGAATCCGCCTGGCTCTTCGCCCCGGTTCTGCCGCTGGCCGCCTGGTACGGCTACCATTATGCCAAGACCGGTTCGCTCCTTGGCGCGCCCGGCTATGTGCGGTATAACGCACTCTCTACGCTCGTTCCGCTCCGCATTCTGGTCGCATTCAGTCATCGCATCTTCGATCTCACCGCGCACATGAACCTCTTTGTACCGGTGCTGATGACTTTTGCGGCCTTCCTGCTCAAACCCCGTCCCGATGCCGATGGACAGGAACGGCCCGCGATTGCACCAGACGCTTTGCGCTGCATCTTTCTGCTGCTCTTAGTCAACGCCCTGCTCTTCAGCGTCCTGGGCGGCGCGCTTCTTAACCGTTATCTCCTGCCCATGTATCCGCTGGTGCTTCTGGTAGCGGTTTCCACCTTTTACCGAAGGATTCCTTACTGGCAGGGCGTTGCAGTGTTTTCCGCCGCAGCCTTTGTGATGGCGCTGTTCATCAATCCGCCCTACGGTTTTGCGCCAGAAGATAACTTGGAATATGCCCGCGTGGTCCGCATGCACCTGGCCGGCATCGCCGAACTGCGCCAGAACGCTCCGGACGCTACCGTGCTCACCGCTTGGCCCATGACCGATGAACTGACCCATCCCGAGCTAGGCTATGTGCGGCATCCTTGGAAAGTGTGCCGCATCGACAATTTTTCCGCTCCCCAGATCGCTCGCGCCGCCCGTGAACCGGAAGACTACTCTGCCGCTCTGGTCTTCTCTACCAAATACGATCCGCCGTCGATCCTGCTCGGTCTCGGCTTGTACAGCGAGGCCCTCGACGAGCGTTACTTCGGCTTGCACCACGACATGACGCCGCGCGCCATCGCCAGCGCACTGCACAGCAAGGTGGTGTGGAGAGAGGACGACGACGGCATGTGGATTGCGCTTATCCGCTTCAATCACCCTACGGAAGCGCGGATGAACAAGATGGAAATGCCTCGTGCCGCCAAACGCTGAGGATTCAGGCGTTCGCTTCGTGCCCGGCTAAAGCAATTTGCGCAGGAATTCAAAGATGAGATAACCAACGACAGCTGAAAGCAGCGCAATCAGGAAATTTTCTTTGGTGAGAATATCGTGCAGCGCGAAGGCCAGAGTCTTGCCTTTGCTGTTCACGGATCTGAATTCGCCCATCAACAGGTTCGAATAGAAGAGAAAGATGATGAAGGCCACCTCAATCAGCGCCCGCCAAATCGGGTTGAACCTCCCTTTCAAACAACTCACCACCCCCATAGTGACATGGTAGCGAAGAAAAAATAAGGAATACGTTAAGACCAACGGCGGCGGCTTCCGTCCGTCGACAGACGTAGAAATTTCGCCGGAGGGATCGTCTCTGAGGCAAACGCGTGTCCCGGAAGCCCGCAAGAAGCATGGAAATTCCGCAATTGCTCTGGTTTGCGGGACGGCTTGCTGCCCCGCCGCAAGCCGCAAAAGCCTATAATCACAGTGTTGTGCCAACGCCACCCTCATCCCCTGCGCGGCGCCTCCATCGTCGCGCTGCAGGTGCGGTTTTCACGGTCTTCGCCGTCCTGATGGGCACGGTCTGGGCCTCGGCGCAGACGCCTGCCCGCCCGACGCCGGACCGCACCGCCAACCGCGCTCGCATTTTGCTCGTTCTGCCCTTCGACAACCAGAGCGGCGATCCGAGTCTGGATTGGATTGGCGAGGCTGCGACGGAGCTTCTCAGCAGCCGCTTTCGTTCCGCGGGCTTTCAGGCCCTCACCCGCGAAGACAGGATCTATGCCCTCGATCATCTGGGACTGCCGGAGGGATTTCAACCGTCCCGGGCCAGCGCCCTCAAGCTGGCCATGACCCTAGACGCAGACTCCATCATCGTGGGCAGTTTCAGGACCAACGCCGGCGATCTGATCACACAAGCGCAGTTGATCGATGTACCCCAATTGCGCATGACCCAGTCCATCACCATGAGCGGCAAGTTGAGCGACCTGATCGCCATTTTCGACTCGTTGGCCTGGAAACTCACGCGCCGGCTCGATCCGAATCTCAACGTGGCCGAGGCAACCTTCATCGCCTCCGGCAGGAACCTACGCGTGGATGGATTCGAGCAGTACATTCGAGGCATCACCGAACCCGATCACACGGAGAGCCTCCGGCACTTGAATCTAGCTGTAAAGCTCATGCCCAGCTACAGTCCTGCCTGGATGGCCTTGGGCCGGGAAGAGTACAACAGCCAGGAATACCAAAAGGCCGCCGCAGCCTTCGCCAACGTGGATTCGAGCGGCCCTGACGGGTTGGAGGCGGGATTCTACCGCGGTCTCTCCTTGCTATATGCCGGCAATTATCCCCTGTCCCAGCAAGCCTTTGCGGCCGTTGCCCGCGTTCTCCCCCTGGCCGAGGTCCTCAACAACGAGGGTGTGGCCGTCAGCCGCCAGGGCCACGATGCCACCACGTTCTTTGTTCAGGCCGCAGCCGACGACCCCGACAACGCCGCTTATCATTTCAATTTAGCTCTGAGCCTTAAGCGCCAGGGTAATTCCGTGGCGGCGCTAAACGAGCTGGCGCAGTGTCTCAAACTCCACCCCGGCGATGCGGAGGCCCAGTCGCTCGAAGAGGAGTGGAAGGGGCCTGTCATGCAACCCGTGGCACAGTCGGCCTTGCCGTCAACCGCGCAGCCGGATGCCGCACCGGGGAGCCTGGCCGACAGCAAATCTGCCGACACGGCGGACAGCCAAACCGCTGCCGATCCCCAGGAACGGGTCGTGCCAACCTTTGATGCTACCGCTTTCCGCCAGGCAGCCCAGATGCTTAACGAGATGGACGCCGCACG
>JAJZNH010000176.1 GCA_021811745.1 Acidobacteriota bacterium | reverse complement strand
GGTGGCTGGCGTAGGGGAATCTTCATTTTGTGGAGAGGGCAATCCGGGGCGCAGCTTAAGGCGGTTCTCCAATTTCTATCGAGTCACCAAAATCCTGCAGGGTGGCGTTTTCTTGAGGAAAACGCCACTTGATCGCCTCGGCCTCGCTCGACACCCATTGGAGAACCGCTTTAGCAGGGGCGCTTCTTGTTCCGGCAGCGCTCCATGATGGCGCCGTGAAGGCGTTCGCGCAGATCGGCGGGGAGCTCGTAAATCTCGTGGGAGCGGTAAATCTCGATGGTTTTGCGGGTGGTGTTCACGACCACCTCGCAGTGCCCGCACTTCTTCATGTGCTGCTCGATTTCGGTGCGGGTCTCGGCGGCGATGGACTGGTCGAGGAAGTCGTCGAGGATGGCCAAGAATTCGGTGCAGGTCATGCGATCAGCCTCGCGTTCCTGCCGGAGCATCGGCTTGTCGCCGGGGTAGCGGGGCGGGTTTTCCGCCGCGGCGGAAATGCCGGCTCAAGCGCTCGCGCAACTGCAGCCGGGCGCGCAGCAGGCGGGACTTGACGGCAGGCACGCTGAGGCCGAGGATTTCGGCCGTCTCCTCGGTGGAGAGCCCCTCCACATCGCGGAGAACGAAGACGATGCGGAAGCCGCGCGGCAGACCCTGGACGGTCCTGCGCAGAATTTCCGACAGCTCGAACCTTGCCCTCTTCGGTCTCGATATCCTCGTCCATGGAGACGGTTCTGCTGGTGCGCCGCTTGCGCAGCCGCATCAGACTCTCGTTGACCGCAATTCGAACCAGCCATGTGTAGAACTTCGCGTTTCCCTGGAATTGGTCGAGCTTTTCGTAGGCCTTCAGAAACGCGTCTTGCATCACATCTTCGGCGTCTTCGCGGTTCTGCGTGATGTGCTGCGCAATCCGGAAGATCTGCCGCTCGTATTTGCGGACCAGCGTATCGTAGGCCGAGAGGTCGCCGGCGCGGACCCGTTCGACAAGGGCCACGTCGGGATGCTCTCCGCTTTCTCCTGCAATCGATTGGATGGTCGCCATGGGGGTAGGTTGCGGAAATCCTCAATCCGAATTACGAGATTTGGCCCCGAGCCGTAAAGGACAAGTCTAACGGACGTGAGGGGGGACCACAAACTCAAAGTACGCGGTGGGGGGGAGCGGGAACTGGAGGGATTGCTCCGGCAGGTTCCGTCTTTGTGCGGGGGTGAGCCGAAACGGAATGGGGCGCGTCCTTTAGGGAAAGCAGGGCGGAAATCCGCCTGACGACGCCGGTCGGGCAAAAAATGGAATAAGGTGAAGGTATGCATCGGCAGTCTCCTCCAGGTTCCTTTTTCCGCCGGGTCGCGGCTGGCTTGGCGTTGCTGTTTTTGCTGGCAGGGGCCGGCGGGATGGCGTACGGCCAGGCAAGCCCCTCGGCCGGCACCCACAGCTCGGCGAAGAAGAAGGCGAGCCCCGCGAAATCCAAGCATTCCAAGGCAGCGAGCCACGGCACGGTGCGCCATCGTCACCGCCGCTACCGTGCCAGCCGGGCGGTGCGGCGAGAAGAGACGGCGCGGATCCGGCGGGCATTCGTTGCCTCCAGCGAACTGCGGCCCATGGCGCAGCAGCTTGCCACCCTGCGCACGCCCGCTGCGTACGCCGGCGTAACGGCCTACGCGCACCGGCACACCGGCGATGCGGCGGCGGCGGCGTACCTGGCGCTGGGGCACGCCTATCTGCTCGATCACCGCTACGCCGAGGCGGTGGAGAACTTCCGGCGGGCGCGGGGGGATAGCGCCGAGCTTGGCGACATTGCCGATTTCCTAGCAGCCGAGGCGGATCACGATTCGGGCAACGATGCGGATGCCGAAAAGCTGCTGCACGGCTTTGCCACGCGCTATCCGGACAGCATCTTCGTGGACCAGGCGCCGGATCTCGAAGCCTCGGTGCTGCTGGCGTTGAACAATCCCCAGGCGGCACGCACGGTGCTGGCGGCGGCCGCGGACACGGACGCCGCCGATCGCGTGGGCTATGAGCTTGCCCTGGCCGCGGCGGAGGATGCGCTGGGCAATCGGACTTCGGCGATTGCGGACTACAAGCGGCTGCTGTTGGATCATCCCCTGGGGGGGGATGCGCAGGTGGCGCGGGCGCGGCTGACGGCGCTGGGCGCCGAATCGACATTGACGCTGGCGGAATTGCGCAGCCTGGGCGATGCCTATTACAACGCCGGCCGCTACAGAGCGGCAGCGGAGCAGTACCGGGCCCTGCTGGCGCATACCGCCGGCCTGAGCGCGGAAGACCGCAATACCTTCGTCATGTCCGAGGCGGCCTGCGAACTGAAGATGCACGAGCTTACTCCGGCAGAGGCCCGGGCGCTGCCGGATACCGACGACGAGAACGGGGCCCGCCGGCTCTACCTGCTGATGGAACTGGCGCGCGATCGCGATGACGAGGCCGGCCAGCAGAGCCTTGTCGCCGAGATGGAATCGCGCTTTCCACGCAGCCCGTGGCTGGCGGAAGCACTGTTTTCGAGCGGCAACATGTACCTGCTCAAGCGCGACTATGCCAACGCGGAGACCTATTACGGCTACCTGGCTGAGCATTTCCCGGCTTCGAAGTACGCTGCGTCTGCCCACTGGCGGGCGGGCTGGCTGAGCTACCGCCAGGGGCAATACGCGGCAGCGGCCAGGCTGTTCGACGATCAGATCAAGCGTTACCCCGCGGCGTCCGAGACGGTAAGCGCGCTCTACTGGCGGGCGCGCCTCTATGAAACCATGGACCATTACCCGTCAATGGCGGCCGCGAATTACCGCGCCATCGTGCGGGCCTATCCCAACTACTACTATGCGCAGCAGGCGCGTGTTCGGCTGGCGGCGCTGGGCACGTCGGTGCATGCGGATAACCTGCAGGCCGCCGATCCGGCGCTGGCGCAGTTTCAGCCGCTGCCGCGGCCGAAGCTGGAGGACACCTTTCCGGCCGACAGCCCGCATCTGGCCAAGGCACGGCTGCTGGCCAACGCGGGTTTGAACGAGTACGTGGCGCCGGAGATCCAGGCCGATCCGGACTCGGAGACGTGGAGCGCGCTGGCCGAGGCACAGATCTACGCTTCCTATGACGAGACCTTCCGGGCGCTGCGGGCGATGAAGCGGGCGCTGCCGTATGCCTCCACGGCGCCCATTCGCGCCATTCCGCTGGCGTACTGGCGGATTCTGTTTCCCGAGCCGTGGTGGCCAACCATCCGCGCCGAAGCGGCGAAAAACAATCTCGATCCGTACCTTGTGGCGTCGTTGATCCGGCAGGAGTCGGAGTTCAATCCCAATGCGATTTCGTATGCGAATGCCTGGGGGCTGATGCAGATGCTGCCCTCGGTGGGGCGCAGGATGGCGCGCGAGGAAGGGATGAGGAATTTCCGGACCTTCCAACTGCTCGATCCGGAGACGAACATCCGCCTGGGTACGCGGTACCTGCGCGAGACGATCGATAAATTTGGCGGCGTTCAACAGTACGCGCTGGCTGCCTATAACGCGGGCGACAACCGGGTGACGGACTGGCAGGCGGCGGGACCGTACTCCGGACTCGACGAATTTGTGGAATCGATTCCGTTTTCCGAGACCCGCAACTACGTGGAAGCGATTCTGCGCAATGAGGAGACGTACCGGGCTATCGACGAATATGCGCGCTCGCAAAGCGGCGTCACGACGACGGCGGCGCGCTAGCTGGCGGGGCGCGTAATTTTGCGGACAGCGACTGCGGTAAGGAAAGCTTGGCGGATGTGCAGGGGCGAGTTTGGCTCCGGCGGGACGGGTTGCGGCGAGCATCTGTGCGCGCGCAGACCGGATGAAGCTCTGTGCATCCCGCGTGGAGAAGTTTCCGTTCCGAATTTGCGGAATCTCTTTCGATACTCTTCGACGGTGATTCTCATTGACTTCGGAGGGTGGCTGCGGCAACACTGACTGCAACCAACGGCGAAACGGCGGGTTCAAGGATGTAGCCGGGCTGCCGGAGGCGACCTTCGCAGCCTGCCGATGCTGGACCAGGGGCCGGGCGAGCGGTTATGTGTACGGCTCTGCCGAACTCACGTATGTGGAGGGCAGGATGAACGCCGATCTGCAGTTTCTGGAAGAATGGATCCCCGAACAGATGGCGCCAGGAACGGTGTTTGTGCTGGAGAACCAGACCAAGCTGGGAAACGAGCAGAATCCCTATGTGGCGGTGATGGCCTGTCCGCGCTGTGGGACCATGGGGCTGATTACGCGCCGGCAATTGTACTGCGGCGAGGCGATGATCTGCGGCGGCGACGTGTGCTCGGCCGAGTACAGGCTCGAAGGCGAGGCCATCTGCTTCCGGTCTGTGCAGTAGCTGCGGGCGCGATGGGATGACGGCGGGGCTGCGGCCTGGTGCGCGGAAACGCGCCTGGAGATTCCGGGAGGCTGCTCGACGGCTGCCGGAAGGTTTTGGTTCACTCCATGTTTTCATCTCCATGGGTCTGCTGTTTCCGTACTTTTCCCGTGGAAAGTGCGGGGGCGGCTGTCTCATGACCTAGCGTTTTTGCGTGCTTCGACGCAAAAACGCGGCGGCCGAAGCCGCCGCGCATACCGTTTCCACCGTCCAAAAGTCAGAATGTGAAACGGCCAATGATTTCAATTTGACGCGGCGTGTACAGGAAGCCGCTGTTGTTGGAGTTGTTGGGCACCATGAAGGTGTTTTTGCCATCTTGGCCCGTATAGGTCAGAGTGGTTCCCGACAAGCTGTACAGGTAGGTGGCCACGAAACCGGTAATGTTCTGGTGGTTGGCGACGTTGTACGCGTCGGCGCTAAGTTCCAGGCTGCGGCCGCGCTCGAAGCCAAACGATTTCTGGACGCGAACATCGTCCACGATACGGCGCGGGTAACGGTAGGTGTTGTAACCGACGCTGGGAATGACAGAACTCCCGCCCGAGCCATTCAGGTCGCCGCCGATGCCGCTGAGGGTGCCCTTCCCGCTGGGATTGGGGATGCCACTGGGGTTCCCGCTTACGCCCGCGGTAAAGGGAAGGCCGTTCTGGATCTGGAAGCTGTCGTCCAGACTCCAGCCGTTCGCCACCCACTTGAGCGGATTGGCCGAGTGGAGGCCCGGGAAATTGTAGAGCGCATAGGCGACAAAACGGTTGGGGACGTTATAGGCGGAATTGCCGTAGTTGACGCGAGGGTTGCCATAAGGATCGTACCAGTTATTCGTGGAGCCCTGCGTGGCAGCGTTCTGGGCGAAGTCCAGAGCGTGCGCCCACGTGTAGTTGGCGTCGAACTGGATGCTATGGAACGATCGGTTGAGAACCTCCGCCACGAGGGCATTGTAATTGGAGTTGACGTTGCTTACGACCTCGGTAATGGCCTGGTAAGTCTTGGCTACGGAGCCGAAGAGATTCTGGTTGCCGTACGCGGTATAGACCGGAACGGTGAACGTCGATGCGGTTGGACCCAAGGGGCCGTTGCCCTTGGCATCGCTGGCAATCGTAAACGTGGTATTCACAATCGAGCTGGGGTCAAGATTGACATCCAGGAAGTTGGGCAGTTCGCGGCCCAGGGCTCCCAGATAGCTCAACGAGAAGACTGTACCCCTGCCGATTGCCTGCTGCACGGCAAGGTCGAACTCCTGCACCTCGGGAAGCTTCAAGTTACGCGACAGGAAATAAGACGCAGGCTTGGCGGAGGAAGATCCGGCGGCGAAGATATTCGGATAGGTAGGCGCGCCCGCGGTGTAGTAGTACCAGGGCACCGAAAATTGCCCGTTGGGGCTGCCGGTACCGAGCAGGGTATTCTCGAGGTTTCCGTTGGTGATGCGGCCGAAGTACATGCCCCAGCCGCCGCGCAGCACTGTTTCGCCGGACCCAAAGACATTGTAGGCAAAACCAACGCGGGGCCCGAAGGCCCGGTTGTCGCTGGGATGGTTGGTGAGACCGGGATAGGGAACAAAGCTGCCCGCGGCCTGGGTGAGGTTGGACGAGGGGCTCGGCAGATATTCCTTATCCCAGCGCAAGCCGACTTCCAGGGTCAGGCGCGGGGTTACCTTCCAGTTGTCCTGAACAAACAGGCCCGTGTCCAAGGTCGCAATCGCGAAGGCCGGATTGCCAAATCCCTGCACGAACTCGTAATAGCAGGGACCGGTGCCAGTGACCTTCTGATAGCCGCTCTTGTAGAACGCGTTCTCCGAGGCGTAGGAGTCGCAGCCGTAACCGGCGGCAGGATTCTGGCCGTTCTTAAAGTTGAGCAGGTCGTTGAAGAAGTTGCCGACGTAGTCGTAGCTGAAGTCGCCATTGTTCTTGTAGACATTGTTCATCAGATCGTAGTTGTGAACGATATCGATACCGAAGTTCAGGCTGTGATTGCCCTTGTTCCAGTACACGATGTCGCCGACCTGCCATTTGCGCTCGTCGGGGTAGGCCAGGCGGTGCTCGTAGTACATGGAACCGGCATCGACGCCGTAGTAATATCCGGCCTCGAGTTGGGGAATATTCCCGCTCCCGTTGTTCAAATCTGCCAGAGTGTATGAAGTGAAGGGCTGTTGGCTCTCGTCGTCCAGCTCGCGGCTGTACTGGTAGAGCAGTTGATTGCTGATGTTGGCGGTGATCATGCTGGTGAGTTCGGTGACGCCGTAATCCAACTTGACGAAATCGTTGCCTTGGGAGTCGCGGGCATAGTGGTCCGGCGTTGTCGTCTGCACGCCGCCGGGCGAATCCCAGCGCAAGCGGTTGAAGAGCACACTCCAATGTTCGGTGGGGGTGATCTGCCAGTCGAGCTTGGGCATATTGATTTCCTGGTATCCGAAGCGGGGCACCTGTCCGATGTCGGAGTTGAGGCCCGGATCGGTGATGGCGGTCGCGCCCGGATAGTTCGCCATGTTGACATTGGCGCTTCCCTGGGTGAGGGCGGCCCAGTCATAGGCGGCCTGGGTGTAGCCGATCTGCTGGCGCGCCGCCAGGGCGCAGGCCATGGCGTCGTTGATCGAGGCAGCGGTGCCGACCAGCGCGCCGGCTGGAATTTTGGATGTGGCGTTGGCGGCGGTGATGCACTGTTCCCCTGCCGCGAGGACAGGAGAAGGTAAAGTGTAGAAGTTCACGGGATCGTAGGGAACGCCCACCACGGGAAAGACGTGGATGTGCTGATCGAAAGTGTACATCCAAAACAGTCTGTCCTTGATCAGCGGGCCGCCAGCGGTGAATCCGTAAATCTTGCGCAAGTCCTCGGGCTTGATGTGGGTGGTGACATTGGCGCCGTTGACGAAATTCGTGACCGTCGAGTAATTGTTAAAGGCCGCCCAGTTGCTTTGCCGATCCCAGAAGTAGGCCTGGCCGTGGATCTCGTTGGTGCCGCTCTTGGTGACCGAGGTGATGACGCCGCCGGCGGCGCGGCCATATTGCGCGGAATACACGCCGGTGTTGACGGCAAATTCGCGCACCGCGGCGAACGAGGTCGAATAGGCTTCGCGGGTGCGGCCGCGTTCCTCTGAGAAGAAGGCCTGGTTATCGTCGGCGCCATCAATTTCCACATTGTTCATCAGCGGGCTGACGCCACGGATGCTGACCAGCCCATAGCCGTTGGAGTCGGAGACGACGCCCGGTGTTTCCATGGCCAGACTGGACCATCGCTTGTTGTTGATGGGGATATTCTGCATGGCCTGCTGATTGAGAGAGCCCGTGAAGTCTGGCGATTCCAGATTCATGACCGGGGCCTGCTCGGTAACGATCACCTCGGCGGACGAGGAAGCAACCGCCAGTCTCGGCTGCACCGCAGTCGTCTGACTGACGGCGACGATCACATTATCGGCGCGATAGTTGGCGAAATTCGGCGCCGTGACGGTTACCGCGTAATTGCCGGGCTCGAGCAGCGGCGCCTTGAAATTGCCACTGGCGTCTGCGATCAGCCTTTGGGTGAAGTTGGTGGCGGTGTTTTGGATCGTGATGGCGGCGCCGGGGACCACGGCCCCGGAGGCGTCCATGACCGTTCCGGCGATGGCTCCCTGGGTGGTGGATTGTGCGTACAGGTCGCCGGATCCCGGAACGGCGGCAATACTGAGCAGCGCCAGGCAGAGGATGCCGAGGCGAAGGTGATCGAAGGTCATAGTGGCTCTCCCAAATACACGTGCAAGATTGCGTTGAACACGGACGCGGCCCAGTCACGGCCCTCGGGCGGATGAGGGCGCGCGCCAAGCCGGCGAAAGCCTCTCCGCAGACGAACGGGTTCCAGGCAATACGGGCCGCTGGAGACATTGGGCATGATGGGCTTTTCAGTGCTGCCAACCTACAGAGGCGAAGAGGGGAGAAGATGTGTCAGATCGCACTGCGGGATGTGATTTAAATCACACATTGAGGAAATCTGGTTCATAATCCGGGTACGGGGCAGACGCAAAAAGTCCGGGGCTCGACGAGCCCCGGACGGATGCACAAAGCCGCAATGCGCTTTCGTGGTTGTCTGATTAGCTTTGCTTTCCCTCGGCGGCTAAAGCGGTTCTCCAATTGGTGTCGAGCGAG
>JAJZNH010000466.1 GCA_021811745.1 Acidobacteriota bacterium | reverse complement strand
AGAGTGGGCGCGGGCTGTTCGTCCGAATATTCCAGGAGGCAAGCAACGCGCAGCGCGGCAATTGCGCGACAGGAGGAGCATGAAAAATTCCGCATTCAGGATCATTATCACGGGGCTATTGGGCTGCGCAGCAGTCTGCGTTGCAGGGGCACAGCAGACTCAGAAGCCGGCCTACATGAACACCAACCTCCCACCCGAGCAGCGCGCAGCTGACCTGGTGCACATGATGACGCTCCAGGAGAAGGCCTCGCAGCTCACCAACGAGTCGCGCGCCATTCCGCGCCTGGGCATCCCGGCCTACAACTGGTGGAGCGAAGCGTTGCACGGCGTTGCGGTCGCCGGCACCACCGAGTTTCCGGAGCCGATCGGCCTAGGGGCCACCTTCGATGAGCCGGGCATTCATGAAATGGCCACCGACATCGGCATTGAAGGACGCGTTGTCCATGATGAGTCAGTGCACGACGGCAACTCGACCATCTTCCATGGCCTCGACTTTTGGGCGCCCAATCTGAATATCTTTCGCGATCCCCGCTGGGGCCGTGGGCAGGAAACCTACGGGGAAGATCCATTTCTGGATGGCAGCATGGGCGTGGCCTTTGTCACCGGGATGCAGGGCAACAACCCGAAGTACTACCGCGTAATTGCGACCCCCAAGCACTTTGACGCGCACAGCGGACCAGAAACCACCCGCCATTTCGCCGACTATGACATCAGCAAGCACGACCTGGAAGACACCTATCTTCCGGCCTTCCGCGCCGCGATTGTGAATGGCCACGCGGATTCCATCATGTGCGCCTACACGGCGCTGAACGGTCAGCCGGCTTGCGCCAGCCAGTATCTGCTGCAGCACATTCTGCGGGGGGCCTGGCAGTTCCACGGCTATGTGGTCTCGGATTGCGACGCCGTCCGGGACATCTACCGCGGGCATCATTACCGGCCTACTCAGGCTCAGGCTTCGGCAATCTCGATCGAGCGCGGCATGGACAACGAGTGCTACGGCACCAGCTTCCCCAACGACTCCGACTACCAACCGTTCATCAAAGCGGTGCAGGAGGGTTATCTCTCTGAGAGCACGATCGACAGGACGCTCATCCGCCTCTACACCGCGCGCTTCAAGCTGGGCCTGTTCGATCCACCCTCGATGGTGCCCTACGACCATATCAATCATGACCAACTCAACAGCCCGGCGCATCGCGCACTGGCGCTCCGTTTGGCCAATGAATCCATGGTCCTGCTGAAGAATGATGGTGTGCTGCCGCTCAAGAAGTCGGTAAGGAGCATTGCCATCGTGGGCCCCCTGGCCGATCAAACCGCGGTCCTGCTGGGCAACTACAGCGGCACCCCAACCCACGTTGTCAGCATGCTGGAGGGGATGAAAGCGGAGTTCCCGGGCGTGAAGATTACCTATGTTCCTGGAACGACGTTCCTCTCGACCCAAGGCAGGCCGATACCCGCCGCGCTGTTCACGACGCCCGACGGCAAGCCCGGACTTGAGGCCACGTACAGGACGGGAATGATGGGATTCGGGCCGCGCAGAGGCGCGATGTCCTCGCCCTTCGTCTCGCGCGTAGAGCCCTCCGTGGACCTGAGTGCAAGCAATCTGCCCGAGCAGGCGAAAGGCAAGTCGTCGCTGCTGGTGGAATGGACCGGCTTCCTCAACCCGGCAGTGACGGGCGATTATGAGGTCGGCATCAAGGCTGACGGCTTCGCCCGCGTCGAACTCGACGGCAAGGCGGTGGCGATGGCCTTCCGCAACAACACCCGTTTCGGCTGGATCCATCTGGAGAAGGGGCAGCCGGTGAAGTTGAGCGTGATGTATGGCGCGCGCGGCGGCCAGCCGCAGGCTCAGCTTGTCTGGAATCTGGTCAGCAACCAGCCCGATCCGGCTGCGATAACCGCCGCGAAGAATGCGGATGTGGTGATCGCGGTGGTAGGCATCACCAGCCAGTTGGAGAGCGAAGAGTCTCCGGTGGATCAGCCGGGATTCTTCGGCGGCGACCGCACCAACCTCAAGATGCCGGCGCCTGAGGAGGCACTGGTTCGCGCCGTGGCCGCCACAGGCAAGCCATTGGTGGTGGTCCTGATGAACGGAAGCGCCCTGGCCGTGAACTGGGAAAAGGAACACGCCAACGCCATTCTGGAAGCCTGGTACTCGGGCGAAGAGGGTGGTACCGCCATCGCCGAGACGCTCAGCGGCAAGAACGATCCCGCCGGACGCCTGCCCGTCACCTTTTATCAGAGCGTGCACCAGTTGCCGCCCTTCGACGACTATTCCATGGCTGACCGCACTTACCGTTATTTCACCGGCAAGCCGATCTGGCCGTTTGGATATGGCCTCAGTTACACGACCTTCAGCTTCAGCAATCTCACCCTGCCACAGACTCCCGTTAATGCCTGGGACCCGGTGGATGCTGACGTGACGGTAACCAACACCGGGAAGATGGCGGGCGATGAAGTTGTAGAGCTGTATCTGAAGTTCCCACCCGTACCAGGTGCGCCCAACATTGCCCTGCGCGGATTCCAGCGCGTTCATCTTGAGCCTGGCGCCAGCCAGAAGGTTCACTTTGTCTTAAAGGGCCGGGCGCTGAGCATGGTCACGGAATCGGGCCGGCCGGTCATCGCTGCGGGAGACTACACCGTCAGCATTGGCGGCGGCCAGCCGAACACGGGAGCACCGGGGGTCACCGGGCACTTCCAGATCCACGGCCAGCTCTCCTTGACGGATTAGCTGGCAGGACCAGAACTCACCGCCCGTGCGGTCTTCCGCCGCACGGGCGGCTTTATGTTTGGCGCGCATATCCATCAGGCCGGGCCACCGGAATGATTGCGCGTCGCGCTGTGATCTCCGACTCCATGAGCCCGCGACAGCCAGAGCGAAATTCTTCGCGTCTCTTCTCCGGGTGAACCGCTCCGGCGCTGTTCATCTCCATTTCATCGGGGCAGCCAGCATCGAGATGATGTCCCCGAGAAAAAGCCCTTGAGGGCGGATTTCCCGCTCCCTCTCGAGGAGTCCATATGGCAGTTTCTCGAAGACGTATGGATCAAGCATCGTGAAATGAATCGGTTATTCCAAACATCCGATGCGCTGCTCAAGCTGCAAGCACTCCGCTCAGACCCGCGAGTTGAGAAGCAGACGCGTCGCTTATGCGGCCGCTCCGACTCTTGTGTCTCCGCCGGCCGTCTTCATGAACAGAATGTCATCCCAGCGAGACACACCCGATTTGATGCTGATGCGTCCATAGATGAGATCGAATATTCTTCGTACCCGAAAGGATACAATGCACCCCGCTCAAAAGCTCCGCCAGACGCTCGATGAGGAGCCGTTCGTGATCGCTCCCGGCGCCATGGACTGCATCTCCGCGAGGGCTGTCGAACAGAATGGCTTCGCAGTTATCTATATGACCGGCATGGGCACCTCTGCCTGCCGCCTGGGACTGCCAGACTATGGTCTAGCAACAATGACCGAGATGGTGGCGAACGCGGCCGCCATGACCAAAGCCGTTCGAATCCCCATCATTGCCGACGCCGATACCGGCTACGGCAACGAACTCAATATGACCCGCACGGTCATCGAATATGAGCACATTGGCGTTGCCGGTATTCATATTGAAGATCAGGTCTCTCCCAAGAAATGCGGTCACCTTGATCGCAAGCAGGTGATTCCGCGCAATGAATTCGTGAGCAAAATCGCAGCGGCCGTTGCTGCCCGTCAAAATCCGGGCTTTCTTCTCATCGCTCGCACGGACGCGGCCGGCGTCCTGGGTTTCGACGAAGCCATTGATCGCGCCAACGCCGCGCTGGATGTCGGCGCGGATATGGCTCTTGTGGAAGCCCCTGAAACCGTCGACGAGGTTCTTCGAGTGCCGCAACTCGTCCGCGGCCCCTGCGTGCTGAACATCCTGTTCGGCGGCAAGAGCCCACTGCTCCCGTTTGAACTCATTGTGCAGGCAGGATACCGGCTGGCATTTCTCTCCGATGTGCTGCTGGGTTCGGCTTTTGCCGCATATGACAACGTTCTGTGCCAGGTGAAAGAAGCCAGACAATCCGCCGCGGTACCCAGCCTGCCGCACATCGCCCCGGCAAGGGAGATCTTCCGGCGTCTCGGCTCGGAGGAGTGGGACTCTCTGCGAGCCAGCTAGCCAGTGATCGAATCCAGAGATATAGCTCCGGAGCGTCAGAGCACTTTCTCTTCACTCATCGACAATGCAACGTAGTACAAGTGGGCTTTTCTTCAGGAAGAGCCCCACTTGACCGCATGGTCTCTGCTCAAGAGCAGAATCGAGTACGCTGTAGTCTCCAAATGGGCAGTCCTGGCGGCGTCCACACCGGCGGCGGGATGTCGGGGCTGGCAGCAGGCACGCACATCGATCTACCGCTGAGGGATGGCACGGTGCACATCCGGGCGGTCAACTGCTCAACGGCCAAGCTACCGGAAGAGCCTTGGAGCAAATTGGTTTAAGTCTCTGCGCCAAGTGAGCCATTCGTGCGCTGTGCCCGGCGACTCGTAGTAGACGTTCTTCACGCCAGCCTTGTCCAGGGCCTGGTGAAGCTCATAGATGTTGGGGTTGTGCGCTTTCTCCACCGTGCCCGTGCCCAGAAACAACATCTTTACTTGTTTGTTGAAAGCCGCAGGATCTTTCTCCGCCGCAGCGAATGCATCCCGTGGAACGCCGGGACTGAACCCGCCGATATAAGCAAACATGTTCAAGTGGGGCAGCGCGGTGATGAAGGTCTGCATCCCACCCATTGAAAGCCCTGCAATCGCACGGTCATTGCGGCTGGTCAGCGTGCGGAAGCGCGATTGGATCGTGGGGATCAGATCGTTGAACACGACCTCAGTGAACGTTACGCCGTAGTCTTTAAAGTCTGGCCGCTGCCCGTGTGCAGGCCTGCGTCCCGTGAAGACCAGCGGCGCCTCACCGGGTTTCAATGCCGTGAACTGGTCATCGGAGACCAAGATCATCGGCACGGCTTTCTTTTCCGCGATCAAGTTGTCCATGATGATGTTGGCGCGGCCCTGGTTGAACCAGCCCAGCTCGTCCTCTCCGTAGCCGGGCAGCACGTAGAGCACCGGATAGCGGGTTTGCGGGTGCTGATCATAGCCGGGCGGCGTGTACACGAGGCAGCGCCGCCACTTCCCAACCACCTTGGAGTAGTAGAGGACCGAGCGCACCTCACCGTGCGGGACATCTCGAGTCTGGTAGAAGGAGTCCGAGGCCACGGGCGATGGAATCTCAATGCCGCTGATCTCCCGCATCTCGCCGAAAAAGGTATGGCTGCCGGGGTCATCCATCTCCACGCCGTCAACGTAGAAGGAGTAGTAGTGAAACCCCTGCACGATGGGCGGAGTGATCAGCGTCCAGGAGCCATCCTGCTGCTTGACCATGTCCATCATGGGAGTCTGAGCGCCTCCGCCCCCGATCAGGGCCTGGACCTTTTGCGCATCCGGAGCCTTGATTCGAAGCGACACGCTGCGGTCAGGATAGATGCACGGATAATCAGCGGCAATCACATTGGTGGAGGCAGGAACGCACTTGCCCGCAGGCGGAGTTTGCGTCGCAGAGTTCCGAGCAACCTTCATGGAAGATCCACAGCCGATGCAGAGTCCGATCAAGACAGCCGCAATGAAACCTATCCTTCTTTTCACGATGACAAGTGCCTCCCTCGACTCGAAATGAACTTTCCAGCTCGCTGCGCGCGCAGCTAAGGCGTCTGGGCCGCTGGAATGACTGCGCGCAGCAGAATGCCCCTGAACGCCTATGCCCGGAACAACCTGGGAGCGAAGTTGTTCAGGTCTCTTCTCCAGGTCAGCCATTCGTGCGCTGTGCCCGGCGACTGATAGAAGACGTGCTTGATGCCGGCCTCATTGAGGTCGTTATTAAAGGCGATCAGGCTGCGATGGATCATCGCCATCTCGTTGGTGCCGGCCCCGAGCCAGAGCAGGTGCCAGCGCTTGGCAAATTCCTTGGGATCGGCAAATACGCCGTTAAACGAGGTTTTAGGATCGAATTTGCTGTTGCCAAAAACAAAGAACGCGCCGCTGAAGCCGCCGATATAGGAAAACAGATCCGGATGATCCAGCGTGATCTGAAAGGTCTGCATGCCTCCCATGGAAAGCCCCGCCATGGCGCGATGATTACGATCGGTGAGGGTGCGGTAGTTCTTGTCCACGAAGGGAATGACCACCTGGACCAAATCGTCTTCGAAGCCCTGTACCATCGCCCGCATCGCCGCCATGGCGGCGGCTGGATTCATGCGTGTGCCAGGAGCCCTGCGCATTCTGTTCATCTCCGGCTCTGGGGCGCCAGCGCGCCGGGCGTAACCATAGGCCATGACGATAATCATGGGCTTGGCAGCACCGGAAGCGATGAGGTTGTCGAGAATGAAGTTGGCCCGTCCCTGCTTGGTCCATCCGGTTTCGTCTTCGCCGGCGCCGTGTTGCAGATAGAGCACCGGATAACGGGTATTCGTGTCGTGGTCATAACCGGGCGGCGTGTAGACAAAGATGCGGCGCCAGGTCTCGGTGACGCTGGAGTGGTACCACCGTTCGCGCACTTGGCCATGGGGAACGTCGTGAATCTGGTAAAACGAGTCGGACGGAAGGGGCGAGGGAATTTCGATGCCGCTCATGTCCCTGCTTTCGCCAAAGAAGGTATGGCTGCCTGGATCGGTGACCTCAAAGCCATCCACGTAGACTGGATAGTAGTGAAAGCCCTCGACGATGGGCGGGGTGGTCAAGGTCCAAGTACCATCAGCCTGTTTCACCAGGTCCATCTTCGGGGTCTCGCCGCCGCCGCCGCCCACCATGATCTGCACACTTTTGGCGTCCGGGGCATGGATGCGAAACTGCACGCGGCGGGTCTTGGCATCGATGCGTGGATAATCCGCTCCGAGGACATTGGTGGAGGCGGGCAGGAAGGAACCCTCTGCCTCTGTGGAGCTCGTGGATTGAGCCAGCGCCGTGAATTCCGGAGCAGGTGCGCTCAACAATGTGCCACCGGCAACCATCGCCGCGGCGCTACCCTTTAAGAATGCTCTTCTCGAAGCCTTATTCATCATGATTCTCCTCAAGGTTGAAGGTGTAAAGGAAACGATCTGTCGCGCTTCCGATCCGCTCTCAGCGCGTGGAGCCAAGCTCCGCGCGCCTGCGGGATATCCAGCAGCGGCGGTTACGCACTCTCAATTTCGAACTCGTATACATTCACGCTGACGGGCGGCACGTGCACGCTTTCCGCGAGCGACGCCTGCGGGATTTCATTGATTTTGACCACCGGCTCTTTGCCGGGCACATTCTCAGCGTCCACGCTGGGCGCGGCAATCTGCCAGAGCTTGCCCGCGCCGCGCAGCTTTACACCGCTGATCTGGGGCGTGAACCCATGTTGCTCTTCCGTGGGGTTCACGACGGAAAGAATGAAAGTCTTGCGGTCGCTGGAAAGAGCCGCCACTACGTCCAGCGGATAGGTTGGGCTGCCGATGGGGGACGTAGGAATATCCACGAATGGAGTTCCCTGCACGGCCTGTTGCGGAGAATTGCCGCTGACCTTCACCGGAAGGGCGTTGCTAAAGTGGTTGGCCATGATCTTGATCACCAGGCCGTCAGCCGAAAAACCGACAGCTTTTCCGGTGCGATCGATCAACACCGTTCCCAGCCCACCCGTCGGGCAACTGGCGTCCACCATATCCGAGTGGCGGAACAGCTCGTGCAAGTAGAGCGCGTATGACAGTGGTGTGACCATTCCTGCCGGCCGCCGGAAGCTGCGCTTTCCGTTGGCGGGAATGAAGCGCACACCCCACTCGTCGAAGATGAACTTGATGTTCGACACTTTGAGCCAGGGCATCTTCTCCACGTACTTCTGCCACGCGTCAAGGGCCTCGCCGATGCGGTTCGACATTCTGCGCGTTCGAATCTGCAGCGGATCCTCGACGTCCACAAAGCGCTGCTTCTCCGCGTCGAATGCCAGGTCAGGATACGCGTAGGTGTGCTCGGAGAGATGATCGATGTTGCCACGACACTTTTCCAGCAGCCAACCATCCCAGTCATCCAAGCTGCCGAAGGGATACGGAAGCGTGGCAGTAACGCGCGGCTCCCAGATGTCTGGAAAGAAATTGCCCTTGCTTTCCGCACCCCCGATGGACTTCTCACATATGCTGGCGCCCGAGACGGTGACCTTGATGTTCGGGTCCGCCTTCTTCATGGCATTCACGATGTCATTGTGTTTCACCCAATACTGATTGAGCGACATGTGGCCGTACTGCCAGGGACCGTACATCTCATTGCCGATGCACCACAGACGAATCTTGAAGGGTTCGGGATGACCATTGTCGGCGCGCAGCTTCCCCAGGCGTGTGTCCGTGGAACCGTTGCAGTATTCCACCTCTTCCGCCGCCGTGCGGGCATCTCCGAATCCGCTGTTAATAGCCAGATAGGGTTCGGCGTCGAGCAGCCGGCAGAAGCCGATGAACTCGTGCAGGCCCACGTCGTTGGACTCGATGGCGTTGCCCCACATCGGCTCGGGG
>JAJZNH010001020.1 GCA_021811745.1 Acidobacteriota bacterium | reverse complement strand
ATGTTTACAATGAAAAGGATAGTATGGTGGAGGCGGCGGGAGTCGAGCTCGTGGTAAACATTGAAAACACGCAACTTGCTCATTCTAGGAATGCCGGAAACTCACGAATTGCCATGAGTGCCAGGTTTGCGTACAAATCGCGTACAAACAATTCCTAGAAGCCCCGAACCTCCAACAGCTGCAACTTCCGATCCGTTCAGCGGACATCTGAAGAGTTCTTTCCAATTTATATACCAAATCGGCACTGGGAAGATTTGCATGGAACGAGGATTCAGACTCGTTCCTCACCGGCGTTGCATGGAATGCTTGCGCGGGTTGGCCACATTCGCCATCCGGGGCAATGAGTTTTACAGTCCGACATGGCGACTATACAGCCATGTGGCTAATCGACCGATGCCGTTATAAAGCACTGCCAGCACCAAGACCATGCGCAACTGTTGCTAAACTTGTTACCGAAGGTTGGCCGGTTAACCACCCAGAATCCTCAACCAGGATGCTGGCCTAACGTTGCTTTTCCGGAATCCGCGAAGGATCATATCTGTTAGAAGCCGAGATAATGGGGCGAAAGGAGTGCTGCCATGATGCTAGGCGGGATCGCGTTGCTTTGGTTTATCCTGACGGCACTTTCCGTCCTGTTTGTTTCCATTGATATTCGCTCCACGCCTGAGTCGCCGGTACTGAAATGGGCCTTCGTTCTCATCACTGCTTATACCGGCCCATTCGGAGCGTTTCTCTACGTCCTTGGGTGCCGCGAACCTCTTCCCGGTCTGCATGAACTTTATGTTGCAGCACGATGGCGGCAGGTGCTCGGTTCCACCATGCACTGCGTTGCGGGAGACGGTCTGGGTATTCTCGCCGGAGCTGTTATTGGCGCCGTTCTCCATCTCCCGCGCGCCGGCCACATCGCACTCGAATATGTTCTCGGCTTCGGCTTCGGATGGACGATCTTCCAGGCTCTTTTCATGCGCGATATGGCAGGTGGTTCCTTCCGTCGATCGCTCAGTCTCACCTTCGTACCCGAATTTGTCTCAATGAATCTGCTCATGGCGGGAATGGTTCCGGTGATGACCATCGCGATGGCATCGATTGCAGGCAGCGAATCTCCTCTGAGTCCATTCTTCTGGTTTGTGATGTCCATCGCGCTCCTGGCTGGAGCAATCGTCGCTTACCCAATGAACTGGTGGCTGGTCGCCCGTCACCTGAAACACGGAATGATGACAGTACGCCCTGCACATTCTGAAGCACAGCGCTCTGAGCATTTGGAACACATCACGCACGGCGAGATGGCACACCAGGGGACGTCCGACCCGATGGCCGTTCGGCCGTCAGCCTCTTCGATTCTCGCAATGGGTTTTCTCTCCTCTGCAGTGTTCGGCATCGTCGTGGCGGTGATTTTGACTTTCCCATTCAGCCACCGATGAACAGGCTGATTCTATCCGCCTTGCGTTTGAAGAAACTGCGCGCTCCCTGACCGTGTGACACACCGTAGAACGACCGTACTGAGTGTGACGTCGGGCGGGTGCCCACCCTCAGCTACGGCCTGCAGTTTGAAACACAGAATGACATTCACGATCAATGCCAACTGGGTGCCGCGCCTGGCGCTGGCGTGGGCGCCGGGAAGTATGAAGAGAAGTAGGCGGCCCAAAACCGTCGACCGCTCGTCTATCGTTCCTGCGGGTGTTGCTCACTTTGTAACGCGACCATGGTCAACCGGGCGCTTGCCGGATTCTGAACCCTTCGTCCACCGGTGGGAGATTCGTCATGCTCCGGTTTATCTCGCGCTCGCAATCCTCAAAGATGCGCAGCGCGGCGAGGTAGTCTGCGTCGGTTTCGGCATCGCTCGTGGAAACACCAGGCAGTACCAGCAGGTGCATTTTGGCCAACCAAACGCCCCTCGATCGCGACGGAAGGTCTCGATTCGGTATGTAATACGGCACGCATTACCGGTTCAGAGTAGCACTCCCGATTTTGGCCTACCCGCGAATCGGGAATTCGAAACCGCAAAGCAAGACCCGGCGACCCGTCAGATAAATAGCGGGTTCCGAGTGATTATTGGCCGAACTCGCGTTCACGATTCATTTGCATCGGTGCCGATGCTGCGAGAATGAGCTTCGTATCTCGACCGTCAGCGCAAACCTTCCGCTGCGCGTGGGCTGATCAGCATCCAACCAGCCATGACATCACGCACTGCGCGTGCCAGTTCCTCCGGCGCCTCGGTCTTTGTGATGTAGCCGCGAGCGCCCGCCGCCATGGCGCGGCGGACGTATCCAGGTTCGTCGCGCATCGAGCAGACCAGCACCGGAATGTTGCGCACAGACAATTCTGCTACGAGTTGGAGTGCCTCCTCGGTGGCAGGTGAGAGGTCTACGAGCGCCACATCCTGCACTTCGTGTTCGACGGCATCAAGTGCCTCCCTTCGATCAGGGACCTCGCGACACTCACCGACACCTTCCTTCGACAGCACTGCTGCTAATGCGTGACGGACGGCGGCATGGTCGTCTACCAGAAGAATGCGCGGCCTTTCAAGCGCTCGCATGCTTCCTCCTCTGTCGTCGGGTAGCACCGACGGACGCTTCGCACAAGATGCAACGGGTGAGCAACTGGTGCAAGGTCGGGCACGGCGCGGGCGCGTTGCATCAAAGGCATCATCTGCAGATCCGGCTCGTCATGCAGAGTCGCGCCCATGCTTGAAGGAGAAAGAGCATTGCTGTACGAGACCGCAGCCAGCAGCTTGATTAACTACTTCAGGGGGGGGCAATGCGTACGGTTGGCGAAGGAGCCTACCAGTGCGGTTCGTTTCCATGTGCCTGCCAGGAGGCAATGCGCGATCGATCTTGTCCCTCCAATTACCACTTACCGTTGTTCTCCTGATAATCCAGACACGGCGCCTCAATCGAGTCTTGATAACCGTTGGTAAGTTGCGTATGCGGCCATCTTTGCCGGATTACCAGGGTGATATCTACCGAGGGGGCTGCGTCTATATTGACGTAAGGGGCGTACAAGACTGCCACAAAATCCGTGCCAGACAGTGTCATCACGTTGTACGTGGAGTTGTACGAATCCGGATAGCTGCAGGAAATGTTATACGGAGCGTAGTCCTGCCAATCAGGGTTGGCTGTGAAATCGGCGGTTAGATAGACCCAGGTTCCGACAGCCTGAACGCAGCCGTTCTCGGCGCAGTCATCGAACCAGTATTCATGGAAGTTCAGAGTAGCCGTCCACTTCGGATTCCCTTGAGGTAAGACCTCGAGTGTCCCATTCCAGCCAGAGTTTGGGTAGGCAAGAGTAGCCGTGTTGCTCTTCCAGGTCACATTCTGATAGGGCGGAAGAGGAAAGGCGGCTGCTCCGTTCAGCGTATTTCCCCAGAAGGGAGGACGCTGTGCTTTAGATGCCGTAACGAATTGTCCGCCGAGCGATAAAGGGGAATTCGTGAGATTGATCACCGTGAGCGTCCAAGCCCGATACGGGTTGATCCTCACCCGGATCCCTCTTGGCGTTTGGGCTGAGGCCGGCGCCGCGCCGGCCATGGCCATCCACACCAGCAGCGCTACAGCAGCTAGACTCCTTTGCATAGCAGACATAGCTCGTTTCTCCTTTCTTCACTTCAGCCGCGCTTGCAGTTCGTCGGCTATCAAGTGCACCAACCGGCGCTCTTGCTGCGTTGGGAGTCGGCCCGTTCCCATCGTCTGAATCATCTGCGTAAGCACCTGTCGCTGCGCGGGATCGAGCCCTTCTATGACGGAACGAAGGACGTCGAGTCCGGGACGCCCCTGCTTCACGAGGAGTTGCCGGATCCTACCGGCCCCCGCCTGTAGCAGGAACAATTGGATCGGGTCCGTAGAAGTGGGAGCGGTGTTCCCTGTGAGCGTTGCGGACGAAAAAGGGGTGGTAGCATGGCTGGCGAGCCATCCCTCGACGAATTCTTCGGGCCGCATCAGCGTGATCATGACAGTGGATTCGGACCCTAAAGGACACTTGTTCGGGTACCACGTCGGGTCGCACTGATTTGCCTTCTGACCGCGCAACACATAGACGCTCACCACGAGATTTGCTTCGGCATATCCCGCAGTAGAGCCCCATTGGCTATAAACTGCATCACCGGTTTCATCCGGCGCCATGGAGGATGGCCTGCAGACCATGGTTGAGCCGGGCGCGCCACAGGGGCTCGACGAGCTCGGGATCACGTAAGATGCCACCCACATCGTGTTTCCATCATTTGCCTGCGAATTTTCTTTTGCTAATTCCTTACTTCCTTTTGCCAATTCTGTCGCCGCCAGGAATTCGTTAATCCACGCGGCCGGGTTCTCGAAACCGACCACGAGGCTCATCGTCTTGAACACCACGTTGATCGCGTCAGAAATTTCCTGTAATAGGCCTGAAGAGATCAGGCCGAAAACAGGTTTGTTCCGATACATCCATAGCCCCAGCTGGACGTCCTGGTGGTGCTCAGCGCCTTTGTCGTCGTAGTACTTAACCCCTTTTATGGTCCATGTGACCCAATTGTCGACAACGAATCCACCCCGGTCGTCCCAGGAGAACACCATGGGATAGGGATGGGTCGTAGTGTCCACGTAATTCGGGTCATAGCCCGGATCACCCGGATCGAGGAAGCTCTGTGCCGGCGCGGCGGGAATAAAGCTGGGAATTCCTACCGGAACAAACATAAAGGACTTTTGGTTAAGAACGCCGAACCTATCTTGCATATCGTCTTGTTCATTGGCGACGGTTATCGACCAAGTAACACCAGGATTATGGACAAATGTGATGTCGTAGGGAGTTAAATTAAGCAATTGCACTGTAATGCTACGCGACGCCCCATCATACGTTTCCAAATCGGAATAGGTCGGCGGCCCGTCATTCGCAGTCGGCATAGGCCGTTGATATTGCGCCTGGGCCGCGACCGCCAGCAGGAGTAGGAAACATAACGAGACAGGAACCCTGCATTTTCGTTGTCTCATAAATCTGCTCCTTTCTGAATGGTTGGGCGAACCATTTATCGATTCCAGAGGGTTCGCTGTATCTGCTCATCACGCTACAAACGGGCGGGGCGGTTTCTCCGCCCCGCTCACTGCGGCAAAGTATGTTTGCACTTCTGGCCGGAGACATGCTTGTGAAGATCCGGTAATCGTTAAGTCTTTGAGCCTGTCAATAGCCACTGTCGCACCAATTCTCTGTCTTGTCGGGATTCACTCGCTCGATCTGCGTTGACAGGTCGATCTGCGCGTAGGGATTCCCGGTACCGTCGGCATTGTGATATTTCGGCGGCAGGACATCTTCGGGTACTGCCGCGATCGGGGAGAAACAGAAATCCGAAATGGGACTTACCGCTTGCTGCACGATCACTGGCTTTGAGTCACCCGCGAATACCCTGATCACCATTGCGTCGAAGGACCAGACGATTCTTTCACCCAGGTCGCCGATGCCCGGAATATGCTCCTGGACGCTTTTCAACGCGCAATCGACCGTATCATCGGAGACCGGGAAATGCGTGGCGACCGTGAGGCGTGGAAGAGGACTAATTTGGCCGAGGAGGTAGCCGAACGCTCCCTGCGGACTGTGCGAGCTGTTCTGAACCGTCGCCAGGTCGGCCACGTACGCATCAAAGTTCGGATTGCCAGTGGGTGGGGCGGACAATCCCATCATCTTCATGGCCCAGACCTCCGGCGGCACGATCATCTCGTGGATGAACACGTCCAGGGGCTTGTCCCCACTAGCCTGGTTGACGCTAAGCCATTCGGGCTTGGTGTCGCCGGTAAAGATCATGGAGAGGCCATTCCATTCCAGCTTGTAACCCATCGAGCCCCTGCGGCAATGGATGACCGGGAAATGGGTGATCTTTACGCCGGTCAGCGCATTGTTGTAGGCGACGCCGCCGACTTCGGTCCAGTCGAGTTCAATCGGAATCATGGCATAGCCATCGTAGGGCGCATCGTCGCTTACGGGCCTGAGAGGGCACGGTGTTCCCCAGAGCCCTTGGGTAGGCATATTGTCCCGGTAGCTGGCGTAGGCCGTGTTCTGAAAGCCAAAGCTCTCGGTGTGCCACCGCATCGCCTCGCGGAAGTTTTGGCAAAAAGCCCTGGTGCCGTCGTCGTAAAGGCGGCGAGGAGGCATGGGGCTTCTCACGCCGGACGGGCCGGGTCCCCAGATGTACATGGGAGACTTGCGGTCTCCGGAAGGTCCGAAGCAGTAGACCTGAGGCAGGTCGCCCATGTGGTCACCGTGCAAATGGGTCAGGAAAAGCTTGTCCATTTTGCGAAAGGCGATCCCCATGGACGTGTAATTGGTCGATGACCCGGGGCCTATATCGAACATGATCGAGTCGGTCGCTCTGCCATAGGGGTCATATGTGTCGGTGACGTTGGGGCCCTGGCCCTTTATCCAAGGGCCGACTTCCACGAAGATGCTCATCTCTGCCTGGGCTCGGCGTGCCATGGGAATGGTCGAACCCATGAACGAGATGCGCATCTCATTGCCCTTGAGCGGCGTGTACGGCGCCAAAGATGTGCTGCCGTTCGCCTTCAAGTTGTTAAAGTAGGAATACTCCTGCGAATCGGTTGCGTAATTCGAGTCGGGATAGTAGGACCCTTCTACCGAGCACTGCGCGAAGGCGCGGTTCGCCCCCCGCCCCAATGCCAGAGCGCCGAGAGCCACACCTGACGTTTTCAAAGCATCACGTCGGGTAATCTTCATGACAATCCTCCTGAACTCCTCGAGATGCTGCGGCCGATCTTTGAAGCAAGGGGGATTGTCTTCGTTATCGGAATGCTGCTGGAAGAGGGTAGCTCCGTGGACTGCCGCAGTGGATTGGAAGAAATCGTAACCACCACGGCCGGACTTGTATGCACGGGAATTCCCCCGCATCATGTAGGGGATTTCCCGGGCACGCCGTGCAGGCAAGGGTCAGCGACTGCGCTTCTGCAGATGTTCGATGGCGTGGCGCCGGAGATCGTGCATTCCGTTCAGGCCGAGCTTGACCAGGATTCGCCCGCAATACGATTCCACGGTGCGAGTGCTAACCTGCATGGCGGCAGCAATTTCTGCGGTGCTCTCTCCCCGGCCAAGCATTTCGTATACCTCGCGTTCCTGGAGGCTCAACCTGGCGATAGCAACGCTGGACACGTTGAGATCCTGGACAAGGGCGGTGGCCGCCTCGGGGCTGACAAAGCGGCGGCCGGTGGCAACTTCGCGGATCGCCTTCAGGAGTACGCCGTCCAACTCCTGCTTGGTGACATATCCGAGCGCTCCAGCAGCGAAGGCGCTTTGTACGCGCGGTGCGTCATTGTGCATGGAGTAGACGAGTACCGGAATATTGCGCTGATGCAAATCGGCGACGAGAGCCAGACCATCCTCCCCGTTCAGCGATAAATCTACGATCGCCAGGCCGGGATGATGCTCCTTCAGACGTGCCAGGGCTGAGGCGTGACCGCCAGCCTCGGCGCACACGTCCATGCCCTTGGAGGCCAGAAGAAGAGCCAGGCCATGGCGGATGGCGGGGTGATCATCAACGAGGAGAATGCACATGGCAGGCGAAGCTTTCAGGCCCCCGGAATCCATCGCTGGCCCTCCGAATGATCTAAAGCGGGTGGGGGCGCCGCCAGATGTGGAATACGGCAGGTGACGCGCACGCCCCGGCCCGGCGCGGGTGCTACCCTGAGCTCGCCTTCGAGCAACCTTGCCCGATACTCCATAGTGTGCAGACCCATGCCGCCAGTGGGCAATTCAGTGGGCAGGCCGACCCCATCATCCGTTACTTCAAGCAGCAATTCGTCCGTGCTTCTGCGCAGTTCGATGGAAACGCGGCTGGGATGCGCATGGCGCAACGCGTTGCTGACCGCCTCCTGGGCGATCCTGTACAGGTGTTGCGCCGTGGTTGGCTGCGGTATACGGACATCGCCTGCCATGGTGAACTCGCACCGTACCGCCATCTCTCGGGTGCGCCTCGCAAGCGCCCGCAGGGCCGCAGCCAGGGCTTCGGGATCGGGATCGAGAGGGCAGAGTCCCCGGGCGACATTCTTGACGTCGCCGATGGCAGAGGTCAGAAGCGACATGAGTGGCTGAAAGTCTGCTTTCGAAAGCTCACTCCGGTTTCCGTTGTGGCCGGCCAATACCTGGGCGTGTAACAGCGCCGCTGTTATCAGTTGGCAGGCGCCATCGTGCAAATCCTGGCTGAGGCGGCGGCGCTCTGCATCGCTTACATCCGCGATTTCGCGCTCAAGCCGTTGCCGCTCGCGAATCTCATGCTCCATCTTCTCTTGTGCTGCTATTCGTTTGTTCAAGGTTTCCAACAGAAAGCCGTGAAACTGATCGACGAGGACCATCAACGTGCACAGAATCGCCATCTGAACGAGCACGTGCATCCAAACCACAGCCGGCGACAAGGCCGCCTGCGCGGGGCCGATGACCAGTAACTGCGCGATCCGGGGATGAAGACGCAGCAAGGGAGCTAGCAAGATCACCATCGCGCTGGCCACAATTGCCACCCGTGCCGGCCGGGCGCCCAGGAGCACCAATACAAAGATTGGCATTGTCACCATTCCG
>JAJZNH010000907.1 GCA_021811745.1 Acidobacteriota bacterium | reverse complement strand
GCCGCCTGTCAACAAAAAGACAAGGATGCCCGCCTGCGCAGGCTTCGTCCCCTTGTAACAGCGTGGCTCTTCACGACGACAGGCTTGGAAAAGGAAGCGGCTGCGCGCAAACCCACAGGGTCAAGACAACCTGCAGACCAGCGCAACCTCAAGGTGACCTCCGCCTCGGACAAAGGTTCGCAGCATCAACGCGCAACTGCTAAGCCTATGGTGGAGGCCAGTTGCTCTTACTCAACTCTCGCTACGGTCGGGGAATTGCCGGGCCCGACAGCTTCTCCGGCACAACTACCAGCTTTTCTGTCAGCAGGCTTATCTGGCGTGACGATGACGTTGGCGATACCGGTTTCGTCTTCCATGGAGATAAAGATGAAGCCCTTAGCGGTGCCGGGGCGCTGGCGGGCGATAACGCATCCTGCGGCGCAGACGCTATCGCCGTCGCCGTCGCGGCATAAACGGAGCTCAGCGGCGGAGAGGATGTTTGCGCGGCGCAACTCGGCGCGGCGATAAAACATCGGATGTTTGCCGACAGTGAGGCCAGTGCCGGAGTAGTCGGCGACCAGACGCTCATCGATGTTCATCTGCTCGAGCGGGAGCGCGCGTGAATCCTCACGCAGTGATGCGGCGGCATTGAAGACGGCGAACTTTCAACCTCCGATTGAGGCCACTCAAGAGGTCTCGATCATCCAGAACGGTTGAAGTCGTAATAACGTGCTTGCCAGAAGGGTTCCGGCGCCCGTAGCGAGAGGGTGCAAGAGACCGACTGCTTGAGCGCCTGCAGTGCGGTGGCGAGCGGATGGGATTCGGGCTCGGTGAGCAGATGGAGCACGTGCTCGGGTATTACGACCATCCGGCCACAGAGAACGCATAGGCGCGGCGGGTCCGCTCCAGAGAATGCTCAAAGGCATCTCGAGCACGCGCCATGCCCAGCTTCGGCTGCCGCCGGTGACAACTGAAGGTGATGAAGTGGATCTGGCGGGCTGGCTGGAACCTGCGCAGTCCCGTGGGTAGGTCAATGTGCTCGTGTCGGACGAGGATACTCGGTTTGTGGCTGGGAAGCGTTGCGCCTCCCGCCCACGCGGCGCCTCAAGGCATTTTCGCCTTGCTTGCGGCCGTCCTCGGGTAAGCTTTGTCCACTTCTCTCTTGAACTCCTTGAACAGCGGTACATCAGGAGACTCCAGCCCGTCCTTTTCCGTGCGGCTCCAAAGAGGCGCGCTTAGCGTGCCGTCAGGCTTGAGCATGCAAACCCACAACAGATCGTCGGGAGGGCCGACCTCGGCTCCCGCCCCGGCAACGTTCCCGTTTGCTCCTGGTGTTCCGGGAAATGGCTGGCGAATAATCCCCACGTTTGCCCGGCCTGTCACCAACTGTCCCGTGCGCACCAGAAAAACGAGATCTGCCTGTGACTGTTGATAGACAAGTACGTAGCGGTCCCACTTCCGGATCGCGTTCATCACATCCAGGATGGCCCGACGGTCCTCCGGAAGCAGGTTGGGATTGTACTCGCCTCCGTCGAACGCCTGGACATAGACAAATTTAGCCTGGTTGAAAATGGCGGGCAGCCTGGGTTCGTTGTTTTTTTTGCGAGCGGAAGCAAGCACGGGAACAAACACCAACAGGAGAACCACCGTCTTATAGGCTTTCATGCCACACCTCGTCTCTGGAACGTGGATGCCGCGCCCAGATCAAACAGTGCGATAACTTTACGCCTTCTGCAGTTTCTTCGCTCCGAGCTGACTGCCCGGCGTGTCTGCCCGCGCTGTGTGACCGGCGTCGTAAATACGGCAAACGCCCAGATGACCGGCCTCCTCATCCCATCGATGCTTCCCTGTGAAACTGTTTACCAGTTGAGCATTCCTCGAGGCCCGGTGGGGGGATTCGCGGGATTGGCCGCCCCACCGGCAAAATTCGCGGTGGGCGAGTGACTTGGCGGTCTGCCTCGAATCAAGAACCTTTCGGGCGAGAACTTATCTCTGGATTGCCCTTTGAAGATCCGTCTTGCGCTGCTCTTGCAGGTCAGGCTCGCATCCACGGCCCGCAGCCTTCCGTAAGAATTTCCCTGCGACGGGTATCATCAAAGCTGAATCTTCAGATTCGCCGTATGAGAGGATCCGTGATGCCAGTTTCTGCAAACCGTATATGGCGACAAATGCCCCAAGAGACCCGAATCGCTGCCAGCAAGGTTTTTTGGGCTGAATCAAAAGGCGCCGAGAAGCAGTTTCTCTTCGCATCTCTGGCAAAAGCAAGAAATTTGCGTGAGGTCACAGTCCGCAAGAGCCCGATCGAGAGGCTGGCCAACTGGACGGCGGCAGCCCTTTCGCTCCCTGACCAGATGGTGGACGACCTTCTGAAGAAGTATCTTCTCCACGAGCATCGGGACGTGATTATCAGTTTTCTAGAATTGCTCAAGATTCCCCATGCCGAAGGCATGATCGAGGAGTCGTTTGACCTGGCAACCCTCTCAAATGAGCAGGTTCAGACGGCTGCTCGCAGCTTGCTCGAATCGGCTGATCGAGCCGGAGCGGCGCTCTACCTCAAGTATCTCGTGCTTCAAGGTGGGTCCTGGGCGGCGATTGAACAAGTCCTGCCAGCCGGAGAATAAAGACGGCAAGGCAAAATAAGAGAGTGATTATGAATACTTCATTTACAGAGCCGCAGAGGCAAGCTCAGGAGCTTGTCGAGCTTGAACGGCAATACGGAGCGCACAACTATCGTCCTCTCGACGTAGTGATTGAACGTGCTGAGGGCGTTTGGGTTTATGACGTCGAAGGCAAACGTTATCTGGATTGCCTGGCCGCATACTCTGCGGTGAATCAAGGTCACTGTCACCCAAAGATTCTTCAAACGCTCGAAGAACAGGCCAAAAAAGTCACGCTAACCTCGCGCGCATTTCGAAACGCCCAACTTCCCCTTCTTTGCAAAGATCTTCACGATCTGACGGGCTTCGACATGGTATTGCCGATGAATTCCGGCACCGAGGCTGTGGAGAGCGCCATTAAGGTAGCGCGCAAGTGGGGCTACAAGGTGAAGGGCATCCCACCGGACAAGGCCGAAATCGTTGTCTGTGCCAACAACTTCCATGGGCGCACCGTTACCATTGTGGGCTTCTCAACCGACGAACAGTATCGCGATGGTTTCGGTCCCTTCGCGCCCGGATTCAAGGTGATCCCCTATGGCGACGCTGAGGCATTGCGCAACGCCATCACGCCGAATACCTGTGCATTTCTCGTGGAACCGATCCAGGGCGAAGCTGGAATCCTGATCCCGCCGATCGGATTCCTCCGCGAAGCAGCTGAGATCTGCCGCCAAAACCGGGTGCTTCTCATGGCAGATGAAATTCAGTCCGGCCTGGGGCGCACTGGCAGGCTCTTCGCCTACATGCACGAAGGAATCACGCCGGATGTGCTGATCGTGGGCAAAGCCTTGGCCGGCGGCTTTTATCCGGTTTCGGCCGTTCTTGCGTCTCGCGCGATTCTGGGTGTCATCACGCCCGGCGACCACGGCAGTACGTTCGGAGGAAACCCGCTCGGATGCGCCATTGCCAGAACCGCCCTGCGTGTCCTGATTGAAGAGAAGATGGTCGAGCGGTCTGCGGAACTGGGAGCTTACTTCCTCTCTCGGCTTCAATCGCTCCGCAGTGCCGCCATCAAAGACGTTCGTGGAAAAGGCCTGTGGATCGGTGTCGAACTCCACACCAAGGCTCGCCCCTATTGCGAAGCCCTGAAGGACGAAGGAATCCTGTGCAAGGAGACTCACGATCACGTCATCCGCATTGGGCCTCCGCTTGTCGTGACACAGGAAGAACTCGATTGGGCATTCGAGCGGATCGCGAAGGTCATAGGGGCAAGCCGGTAAGCTTTTCAGTGGGGCCAAACTATGAAGCAGCTCAAGCGTACTGAGCTGTTCCATAGTCTGGAAGGGTTCGGCCCATGGCTCACCGGGTTGGGATTCTTGCCGGTCCGAATGACAGAATGCATGTGGCCTTCAAAGCCCTTGAGAGCCTTCGAGGAGTCTGCACCGGAGATGCATAGACATCGATGACGCGGGGGTTTCCGAGCCTGTGCCCCGCCAGAATGTGTGGACCGGCGATGTGCTGATCTCAGTCGGTAAGCCGACTACGATCTTCAAGTCCGGCTCCCTCGAAATGACCGGCGACTCTTCTCTTTGCCATCCATTGGCCGTCGGCCCGGGATCGTCTCTCTTTCTCTAGCCGGGCAGATTGCCGCGGTCGGCGGGACGATGCTGTTGACAGGGGTCGATCCATCACCGGTGGTGAGATTTCGTAGTACAGGGTGTGGGCATAACGTTGTATAGAGTGGCGGCCTACCGTTGAAGCAAGTGGGAAGATTCGCAGTAATCCGCAGGCGCTCCGCCAGACGGCGTGCGGCACTTGTCTTCAGGCGGAGTAGAGGGCAGCGACTTCGTTATCCACGACCGAGGGGATGGTGAATTCGACCGTGCCGCCGGCTGTGTGGAACGGGATGTCGCGCTCGGCGCGCAATAGCTCGACGCGCGTTACGCGGCGGCCGGCGGGCAGGCGGAAGGTGACCTTCTGCGGACCGATGGGATAGAACTCGCGCAGCCAGCCCTTGTGGGCGTTGGGGTTGGTGTAGTTGAGCACATGCACGGCGAAGCCTGGCTGGGTTTCCCAGGCAAAGGCTTCAATGAGGCCCTTGCCTTCAATGCGGACCGAGGACTGATCGCGCGAGATCCAGCGAATGGTGTTCTGGAGAAGGCGGCTGAGATCGGTATGGCCGGAGCGCCACATAGTGGCCTCGATGTCGCCGGGGAAGTAGGCCAGGCGGCTTTGGCCGCGCTCGGAGAGGACTGCGGCGGGCTGGTTGGTGTGGGAGATGGGCGGCCAGGAGAGCTCGGGCGGATAGGCCACATAGCTGGGCACCACGGTGAGGACAGGATTGGCGACGGGCTTGAGCGGGAGGAGATACTCGGCGCCGGGAATCCAGTGCGTATCGACAAAGCCATCGAGGATGGGATGCGGGCGTTCGATGCGCGCCATATAGGGGTTGGAGTTGCCGCGGCGTTCGGTCATGACGCCGGCGAGGTGAATGCCGAAGACGTCGGCGAGGCCGAAGTCGGCGCGGCGCTCGTTGCGCTCGTTGTACATGCTGGTCTCAAAGGTGGCCAGCAGTGAGCCGCCCTGAGCGACATAGGCGCGCAACTGCTGGCATTGCTCGTCGCTGAGCAGGGCGGTGTTGGGCAGGATGAGGGCCGAGTACTTCTTGATGCGCTCCAGTTGCAGGCGGTCTTCGTGGACGAGATCGAAGAGGAAGCGGCCTTCGAGCAGCGCATAGTACATGGCGTCGAAGATTTCCTGCTTGGAGACGTCGTGGGGCTGCTGGTAGAAGAGCTGGGTGCGCTGGCCGAAGACCACGCCGATGTCGGCGATGGCGCGTTTATTGACGAAGTGGGGATCGTGGCGGGCGATCCACTGGAAGTAGTCGAGGCCGATTTTTTCCCAGCGCAGGTCCTCGCCCATGCCGTCTTCGGCGCCGACTTTGTGGTAGTAGGGAACCATGCCGCTGGCGAGGATTTCGCCGAACCACATGTGGGTTTCAGCGGCGGACTTGGTGACCTCGCGCCAGCGGATGGGCCCGGTGGACCAGGCGGCGGTGACGTTGGCGGCCATACCGCCCTCGAGGACGGCGTGGCAGACGCGGCCCTGTTGCGCGGCGCCCCAGATGGGCGCGGGCTGCCCGCCGCGGCCCTGGTTGTCGGCCTGGAACCACGGGCAATAAGAGCCGAACTGAGCCAGGTTGGGGGTGGCGTGAATGCCGTTGCCGATGTTGGGGAAGTAAAAGCTCGACGCTTTCTTCTCCTTGGCGAGGGAGTCGTAGAGCTTCCACAACTGCTCGACGCGCGCGTTGAATTTGTCCCAGTAGGCCGGTGTGCCGGGCGGCGGCAACTGGCGGCAGGCGTTGCAATAGCAGACGGGCAGTTCGAAGGAGGGCCAGCCGTTGCTGTAGTGCGCGTCCATGTCGTAGCGGGAGTTGACCTCGCGGATCACCGCGGGGAAGTAATCGGTCATGTAGCTGGTGAACATGCAGGTGCGGAAGAGCTTTGGGGTGTCCGGGGTGGTGAGGGGATGGCCGAGCTCGTCGCGCATGAACCACTCGGGATGAGCAGCCAGCGCGTCGTCCCAGTTGAGATCGGGACTGTAGCGCGCGATGGTATGCAGGCCGCGCTTGCGGGCCGCAGCGTGCAACTCACCGAGGAAATCGCGTCCGTTGAGGTACTCGGCGTGACGATGGAAGGGCACCTTGCTGGGATAGAAGGCGACGATGCCGGTGACGCTGAGGAAGACGACGCCGACCTTGGCACTGGCCCAATAGTCGGCCCAGGCCTCGACATTGAGGACCGCCGGATCGTGCTCAGTGTTGTTGGTTTGGCCGATGCGGCGCAAGGCGAGCTGCCAGGGCGGGCCGGCTGCGGCGGCGGCTCCAGGAGCGGCTTCGGTTTGGGCTACGGTTCCGGGATCAAGTCCAGGGGCCAATGGCAGGGCAAACGAGTCACTCATGCGCGCCAGCGGCACTGCGGCTGCGGCGGTTTTCAGGAATAGGCGCCGGTCCATGAAGAAAAATCTCCCGTACCGATGCTACTACTCCGCAACGCGGCACATGGAATGGCGCGAGCCTCGCTGAGCATTCTTGACTGGAACAGGTGGGCGGCGCATCCCCGCGGCCTATTCGCCGCAGGGATGCGCTCCGAGCTACTGGAGGCTCGTCATCAGGCTGTCGAGCGCGGACTTGGGAGGGCGCGTGATGGATTCGGGCAGTGTCGCCAGCGGCTCGTCCACGATGTTCAACAAATCGATGAAGGACGGCTTCTGGGTTTCGATGTAGAAGACGCCGGTGAGAATTTCGTTCTTCTCATGCGCTTCCATCAAGGTGCGCACCGCATTGGCTTTGTTGGTCGGATCGTAGTCTCCATGCAGCTTGCGCAGCCGCAAGGTTGAACCGTCGTACATCTTCACGTCGAACACCTGGCCGGAGTCGTAATCGACGTCGATCTCCTCGAAGTCGTCTACAAACCCGACCTCGTTGATTGCCTCGTCGTTCTCCTGCAGGAACTTGTAGCTCTTGGTCGAGCCCTCGTGGTCGTTGAAGGTCACGCAAGGGCTCAAGACATCGAGCATCACGGTTCCCTTGTGCGCGATGGCCGCCTTAAGCATGGCCAGCAACTGCTTCTTGTCGCCGGAGAACGAGCGGCCCACAAACGTAGCGCCCAACTGAATGGCAAGGGCGCAAGTGTCGATGGGCGGCAGATCGTTAATCACGCCGTGCTTGAGCACGGAGCCGATGTCGGCGGTGGCCGAGAACTGGCCCTTGGTCAAGCCATAAACGCCGTTGTCCTCGATGATGTAGATCATGGGCAGATTGCGGCGCATGAGGTGGACAAACTGGCCAATCCCGATGGACGCTGTGTCGCCGTCGCCGGAGACGCCCAGAGCGGTCAAGGTATGGTTGGCCAGAACGGCTCCGGTGGTCACCGAAGGCATGCGTCCGTGCACACTGTTGAAGCTGTGCGAGCGGCTCATGAAGTACGCCGGGCTCTTCGAGGAGCAGCCGATGCCACTCATCTTGACGACCCGTTCGGGCGCCACGCCCATTTCAAACATGGCGTCGATGATGCGCTCGGAGATGGCGTTGTGGCCGCAGCCGGCGCAGAGGGTGGACTTGCCCCCGCGGTACTCAAGGATGGGCAGCCCGAGCTGATTCACTTTCGGTCCCGGAGCTGGATTTGCAGTTGCGCTGGCCATTAGAGACCCTCCTTGGTGGCAAACTCATCCGTGATGGTGCGGGCGTCGATGGGCAAGCCGTTGTAAAACAGGATGCTGCGCAGCTTGGCGGCCTGATCGGCGGGCAGGTCCAGTTTCAGCAGGCTAGCCAGTTGTGCGTCGCGGTTTTGCTCCACCACGTACACGCGCTCGTGCGTGGCCACAAAATCGTGAATCTCGTGCGTGAACGGATAGGCGCGGATACGCATGTAGTCCACTTTCTTGCTAAATTCCTTCTCGATCTGGTCCATGCTCTCGCGCAGCGCAAAATCGGTGGTGCCGAAGGCCAGAAAGCCGATCTTCGATTTGCCGTTTCTTACCGTCACCGGCGCAGGAACCAGCTTGCGAGCGTGCTCGAACTTGCGCGCCAGCCGGTCCATAATGCCCTGATACTCGCCAGGCTTCTCGGTGTAACCGGCCGCGTCATTGTGGCCTGAGCCCCGGGTGAAGTAAGCAGCTTTGGGATGGTCCGTTCCCGGCAGCGTGCGCCAGCCGATGCCGTCGCCGTCCACATCGCGGTAGCGCGCGAATCCGCCCAGCCGGTTGAGGTCCTCGGCCGTGAGCACCTTGCCGCGATCCAGCGGCTTGGTGGGATAGGCAAAGGGCTCCGACATCCAGTTGTTCATGCCCAGGTCGAGATCAGTGAACACGAAGACCGGGGTTTGCAGCCGCTCTGCCAGGTCGAAGGCCGCGCCGGCCAACTCGAAGCACTCCTTCACGTTCGCGGGCAGCAGAATCACGTGCTTGGTGTCGCCGTGAGAGAGGAACGCTGTCGAAATCAGATCTCCCTGC
>JAJZNH010000861.1:6861-8602 GCA_021811745.1 Acidobacteriota bacterium | reverse complement strand
GCGCTGGAACCCCAAGATGAAGGAATACATCTTCGGCGAGCGCAACGGGATCTACATCATCGATCTGCAGAAGACGCTCAAGCTGTTCAAGGATGCGTCCAAGTTTGTCACCGATCTGTGCGCGCAGGGCAAGGTCATCCTTTTTGTGGGCACCAAGCGCCAGGCCCAGGATGCTGTTGCCGAAGAGGCAATGCGCGCGGGCATGCCCTATGTTAACCAGCGCTGGCTGGGCGGGCTGCTGACGAACTGGGTGACGGTGCAGAAGTCGGTGAAGCGCCTTCAGGAGATCGATGAGATGGCCAGCGACGGCCGCTACGACCTGCTCACCAAGAAGGAAGTGATCCGCCTGGAGCGGGAGCGCAAGCACCTGCAGGCCAACTTGGCCGGCATCAAGAACATGAAACGCCTTCCGAATGCGATCTTCGTGGTGGACTCGAACAACGAAGCCATCGCTGTCAAGGAAGCGCGCAAGCTGGGCATTCCCGTGGTTGCCGTGGTGGACACCAACTGCGATCCCACCGTGGTGGATTACGTGATTCCCGGCAATGACGACGCCCTGCGCGCCATCCGGCTGTTCACTTCCAAGATCGCCGATTCGGCCGCGGAGGGCGTGAACCTGGTGGGCGACAAGGCCTTTGTCGAGGAGCAGCCGGCGTTGGAGGCTGCCGCGGAAGACGCAGGCGGCGAGTCGGCAGCACTGGGCGATGAGGAAGATGCCTTCGAGGAGGCCATGAGCAGCGGCGTTCGCAAGGCGCCTTCCGTGGTGGCGGCGCTTGATGAGGCCGATGTGGCCAACAGCGGTCTATAAGTTTTGTGCGCACCAGGGGGCGCGCAGTCGAGATCAGCGTGGCCGCCACCGTGCCGTGCCACGCTTTTCTTATGCCGGGAATCTTCCGGCGCAACCAAGTGCAATCTTCGGGAAGAGGGATGACTACAGTGAGTGATAAAATCGATGCGCGTCAGGTAAAGGAGTTGCGCGAGAGATCGGGCGCGCCCATGGGTGAATGCCTGAAGGCTTTGCAGGAGACCAAGGGCGATATCGAAGAAGCCTTCGTGGTGCTGCGCAAGCGAGGGATCGCGTCGGCGCAGAAGAAGGCAGCGCGCGCTACCAACGAGGGCGCGGTGGGCACCTACATTCATGCGGGCGGTAAGATCGGGGTTCTTGTCGAGCTGAACTGCGAGAGCGATTTTGTTGCCCGCACCGCCGACTTCCAGGATTTGCTCAAGGACATCGCCATGCACATCGCGGCCAGCGATCCCCGCTATGTGAGGCCCGAGGACGTGACTGCCGAAGACCTGGAGCGTGAAAAGGATATCTACCGCGCCCAAGCCGCCGCCACCGGCAAGCCCGCCCCGGTGATCGAGAAGATCGTGGAGGGCAAGATGGCCAAGTTCTACGAGGAAGTCTGCCTTGTAGAGCAGCCGTTCATCAAGGATCAGTCCCTCAGCGTCAAGGAACTGATTGCCCAGAAGGTCGCCAAGCTCGGCGAGAATATCACCGTGCGCCGTTTCGCGCGCTTCAAGGTGGGATCGCCGGACTGGACCGTGGCGCAGACCAAGGTGGTCGAAGCTGCCGAATAGCGCCGTTCTCCGATGCGTGGAGAACCAAAGGCATCCTCTGCGTGTCCGCTGCTGCGGACACGCTTTTCTCTGTTATCCAGAAATCGGGCAATCACTCTGCGCGGGCGATACGGGACTAAGCCAGGTCACTCCATGGAGTGAGGATCGTTGCCGCCGAGGA
>JAJZNH010000861.1:0-6851 GCA_021811745.1 Acidobacteriota bacterium | reverse complement strand
CATGCTTTTACGATGACGCACGTCGTCGCCCTGGACCCAAAAGATGACGTCCTCTGAGATGTTGGTGGCGTGGTCGGCCACGCGCTCCAGGCTGCGGCAGATCATGAGCGCATTGAGGGCCTGGGGTGCCAGGTGGCTCTGCTCTTCCATGAGCTTGGTCAGAGTCTTGTAAGCAGCGCGGTTCATGGCGTCTACGGCATCGTCCATGGTGAGCACCTGGCGGGCAATTTCGGCGTCGGCTTCGATGAAGGCTTGCAGGCTTTTGCGCACCATGTCGGCGGCCAGCACGGCCATGCGGGGAATATCGACGGGCAAATCCACCACTGCCATCTGTTCCATGTTCCGGACTCGGTCGCTGATGCTCTTGGCCGCATCGCCCACACGCTCCAGGTCGGAGTTGATCTTGATGACGGAAAGGATGAAGCGCAGATCGACGGCCATTGGCTGCTCCATGGCCAGCAGATCGAGAGCCGCCTGATCGATGTCGCGCTCCATGCGGTTAATGGCATTTTCCGAGCGGCTGACCAGGTCGCAAATGGACAGGTCACGCACCCGGTAGGCTTCGATGGCGCGCTGGATGGCCTGCTCGGCCAAGCCCGCCATGACCAGCAGGTTCTCCTTCAAGTCTTCCAGGCTCTGTTGAAAGCGAATGCGTGTCATCCGAACCTGCCCGTGATGTAGTCTTCCGTGCGCTTGTCGGAGGGGTTAGTGAAGATCTTGTGGGTGGAGTCGAATTCCACCATGCGCCCATTCAGGAAGAAGCCGGTTTTCTCCGCCACCCGCGCCGCCTGCTGCATGTTGTGAGTAACGATCACAATAGTGTACTGCGATTTCAACTGGAAGATCAGGTCCTCGATCTTGGATGTGGAAACGGGGTCCAGCGCGGAGGCGGGCTCATCCATCAGCAGTACCTCTGGATCGACGGCCAGGGCGCGCGCGATGCAGAGCCGCTGCTGTTGGCCTCCGGAGAGGCTGGCGCCGGACTTCTTTTTCAGGTCGTCTTTGACCTCGTCCCACAGCGCCGAGTTGCGCAGGGATTTTTCCACGATCTCATCGAGGGCGTGCCGTTTAGAGAAGCCGTTAAGCTTGAGGCCAGCGGCCACGTTGTCGTAGATGGACATGGTGGGAAAGGGATTGGGACGTTGGAAAACCATGCCCACGCGGCGCCGGATGGCCACCGGATTGGCGTCCTTATAGATGTCCAGGTCGCCGATGCGCACCGTGCCCGTGACGCGCCCAATGGGGTTGGTCTCGTGCATGCGGTTCAGGCAGCGCACAAAGGTGCTCTTGCCGCAGCCGGAGGGACCGATCAGCGCGGTGGCGTGGTTGGCCGGCATGTTCAGATTAATGTCCTGCAGCGTGTGGTTGTTCCCGTACCACGCGTTCAGGTTGACGACCTCGATGCCGACGCCCACGAGCGCATCTCTCCTTCCGCACTTCGCTGAAACCAAAACGCTTGGATGGTGACTCCCCTCGAGAAGTCCCGACGCGAACAACCCATCAAGACGGCACTTTCAGAGGAAAAATGCCGGTTCGCTCACTCCAGTCAAACCCCGCACTCATTGCCAGCCCAGCCTGTGCCCTCACCCTCATCGTAAAGGGAAAAGGCGCTAAGCCGATCTCTTTGAAGGACACACCCAACCTTCGCGTCCTGTCTTGGTGAGTGCTCCTGCCCGGCCGAGCATGGGAACTCTATTTGAAAGTCACCCATCCCGATCACATTTGCAATCCTATGGAAAGGCTACCGGGAGAATGTGAATAGAAGGTTAAAAGTGAGCAAAATCAAGTGCATAGGGGAGGGAAATCCTCTCAAAATCGATAAGGGAGCGATCTTTCCCGCCCCATCATTGGGCAAGGGCGTCGACCGGGGCGAAGCGTTCTGTGCCATGCGCGCTCAGGTTGATTTTCGGAAAGAGACTCGATCCGCCTTGTTTTGCGGCTTGCGGGATAATCGGGCGCAACGGCAAAAGGGCGAATACCCAATCATCATCTCGTTGGTTCGTCGGCATGAGGACCCGCCAGTGACCTGCTCGACGACTGCCCAAAGAACAGGACGACACGCACCGCGAAGCTAAATTCGTGCGAGAAAACGTGATACAACTCCAATATGGCGAAAGGAAAGCGTTTACCGCAGGGCCACGTTAACTTGAAAGCTCTTGCAGACTACCTGGAGCTTTCCCAGACCACCGTCTCCCTCGTTTTGAATAATTCACCCGCCGCGCGATCAATTCCCGAGGAGACGCGCAACCGCGTCACCGAGGCTGCCGCTCGTCTTCATTACCGGCCAAACTACTTCGCCCGTTCCTTGCGGCAGCGACGGTCCATGAGCGTGGGGGTGCTGGCACCGGACCTGAGCGAGGGGTACTTTACCCGTGTGATGAGCGGTGTGGTCGAGGAGCTGACCGCAGCGCACTATTTCTATTTTACTGCCTGCCACGACTGGAATTCGGAGCTGATCGATCAGTACCCGCGCATGCTAGTGGAGCGGGCCGTGGATGGATTTTTGCTTCTGAACACGCCCGCGGACCGCATCGACGTGCCGGTGCCGGTGGTGACTATCTCCGCGCACAGCACGGCCAGCAGCGTCACCAACATTGTTCTGGACCACCACTTAGCGGTCCATCAGGCGCTCAGTCATTTGTACGCTCTCGGCCATCGGCGCATCGTGTTCATGCGCGGCCCGCGGGCCATTCCCGACTCGGACTTTCGCTGGGAGAGCATTCAAAAAGTGGCGCATGAGATGGACGTGAGGATCGATCCCACTCTGGTGTTCGGCATTGACTCCGATGGTTGGTCGATGACGGCCGGCTATCACCCCATGGCGCCGGAGATTGGCTATAAGCCCATGCGGGCGCTGCTTGAAAAGACGCGCGACTTCACGGCCGTCTTTTGCTTCAACGATATTTTTGCGATCGGAGCCATGCGCGCCCTGAGAGACGCCGGGCTTTCTGTGCCCGGGGACGTTTCCGTTGTGGGCTTTGATGACATTCTCTCAGCGGCTTTTGCGATGCCATCGCTCACCACCGTGCGCCAGCCGCTGTCCCGGATGGGCAAATGCGGTGCACAAGTGCTTCTCGAACGCATCGCCGACCGCGAGAAGAAATTCCCCGCGGAAATTGTCGTCGAGCCGGAGTTCGTCGTGCGCGAATCCACGGGACCGGCGAGGAGCAGGACCTAAGACGGCCGACGCCAGCGATTGGCTCCCAACCCTCGGCGGTTGGCCCCGGCGATCGGCTGTCGGCTATCAGCGCATGCGATCTGGACAGCCTGGCCTAAGCCTTTTCCTTCACGCAGAGTCTCTTATCCAGGCCCACGCGGAGCACAGCGGAGAACGAGCCGTCGGGAAGGGGGCCGAACCATGCGGATCGCGACGCATTGTAGCGGTTTTCCATGCGCAATTGCCCTGCTGGTGTGCCTTGCCATCCCCGGCGCCGGCCAGCGTAGGGACATAGAAAAGCTCCTGATTTCCGGCCAGTTAAAGGAGATGCGCTGGCCGAGCTTTGCGGACTACCAAACCTACCTTCAGAAGCTCTACGCGCCGACCGGTTTTGCTCCGGTATGGGTTGCGGATGGCCTGCCCACGCCAGCGGCGCTCGCCATGATTGGGGTCATGCGCAAAGCCGCGGAAAAGGGCCTGGATCCTGAAGACTACGATGCGTCGCGGTGGAGAGCCAGGATCGAGACACTCCAGCGGCACTCAAATCCCCCTGCTGAAGCGGGTTTTGATGTCGCGCTCACGGTTTGCACCATGCGCTATGCATCCGCTGTGCATCGAGGGCGAGTCGGTCCGGACAACTTCCATCAAGCAAGTTTTGGCGAAAAGCGGTTCGATCCGGCCGACTTCCTGCGCGAGCACATTCTGGGATCAGCCGATCCCAACGCCGCGCTCGCCGCTCTTGAGCCGCAGTTCGCCGCCTATCGCCGCACCAGCCAGGCGCTCGCGCACTATGCCGAACTGGCCCGGCTCGACAGTGGCGAAAAGCTGCCTGTTCCGCAGAAGACCGTCGAGCCCGGACAGACCTATGCCGGCTTGCCGCGGCTGGCCGGCTTGCTGCGGCTCCTGGGGGACCTGCCCAGTGAATCCGTCATGCCGACGGGATCTGAAACCTACGCTCCAGCTCTGGTGGAGGCGGTCAAGCATTTCCAGCGCCGCCACGGCTTGGAAGACGACGGCCGCCTCGGCCGCGCCACCATCCGTCAATTCAATGTGCCGCTCGAGTACCGGGTGCGCCAGTTACAGCTTGCGCTGGAACGCTGGCGCTGGCTGCCGGACGAGCTTTCCGTGCCCGCGATCTTTGTCAACATTCCTGACTTCCGCCTCCGTGCCGTGGATGAAAACAAACGGGTCGCGTTGAATATGCGCGTCGTTGTGGGCAGGGCCTTGCGCACGCAAACCCCGGTCTTTTCCGCAGAGATGACCTATGTAGTCTTCCGCCCCTACTGGAACGTGCCCAGAAGTATCGTGCGCAATGAGATCCTCCCGCAGATCGAGCGCGACCGTGGATACCCGACCAGCAAAAACTACGAGGTGACCACGCTCGATGGAAAGTTCGTAACCGCTGGGCCGGTTTCCGACGATGTTCTGACTGCTCTTCGGCAGGGCAAGCTGGCGATGCAGCAAAGGCCCGGCCGCGGCAACTCCCTCGGTCTGGTCAAGCTGATGTTCCCCAACATCAACAACGTCTATCTGCACGACACGCCGGCGCGGAGTCTCTTCACGCGGTCGCGCCGCGACTTCAGCCACGGATGCATTCGCGTCCAAGAGCCGGCCGCGCTCGCCGCATGGGTCTTGCGCAACAATCCCGGCTGGACGCTGGAGAGAGTCCAGACGGCCATGCAGAGCGGCAAAGACGATGTCACCGTGATGCTCGCAAAGCGCGTTCCCGTGTTCATTGTCTATGGAACCGCCTTCGTCTACGAGAACGGCGAGGTGCACTTCAGCGATGACATCTACGGATTCGACGCCCAGTTATCTGCCGCTCTGGCCAAGGGCTACCCCTATCCATAGCGGCAGCCTTCTCCGCTGCTACCAGCGCCGCACCCGTCCCACATCCACGTGCACAAAGTCGTCCTCGGGATAATACCCCACCCCGCCGAGACGGAGGGCGAGGGCCGCATTCCTCACCTGCGCAATTGGAACTCCTGGGATCCGGATGTCAATCGCCTCGGCCTTCATGTGGAGACTATGCAGAGCGACGTGATGCCCGGTCCTGTGCAGCATCGCGTTGGTCCACGGTGTGCGGTAGCCGCAGATCACGTCGATCACGTCATGCGGTTTGCCCAGCTTGACCAGCAAGTCGTGCAACAGGTCGAAGACCTGCGGGTCGTAGGCATGAATCTGGCCGGTGCGCCGATCGCGCAGATAGCTGTTCAACCGTGCCAGGGCTCGCGGTCTGTACCCATTGGCGTTCCTGTAGACCACGTCAAGCCGCTTGCCAGTGTGGATATCATAGAAACGCAGTTCGTAGGGGCTGCTTGTAACTGTTCGCACTGTTGGCCTGGCGGCAGCATTGCGCGCAGGCCCTCCGGCGGTGATCAGTGCGACAAGGATAAGGCTGCAGATGTTACTTAGCGCCAAATACAAATTGAATTGCTCCGGGAAGATTTTAGGGGCCGCAAGAGAATATACCTGCTATTGTACCGGAGCGGGCCTCGTCAATGGGCCTGGCAGCCGACCACGACCGTCCAACTGCACGAATAGCGGGCGCAAGGTTCTACTGTCCTCTGAAACCTGCCCTTACTCCAGCATCTGCAGATTCAGCGGCTCCTGCAACATGCAGTCCATGGTGCCGATCTCGGCCAGCGCCCGCTCCAGAACCGACGCTTTGCACGGCTCCACAGTGACCACAAAGGGCAACGCGTTGGCCGGATAGCCTGCCTTCTGCACGATGGCGCGAATGTTGATCTTCTCCTTGGCCAGCGCCCCGGCGATGGCCGCCACGATGCCCGGCTTGTCGTTGACCAGGAAGCGGATGTAGTGAGGAACCTCAAACTCCGCGCCCACATGCACCGGCGCCGAAGGAACCTCGACGCGCCGCGAGCCATGCGCCAGGGCCAGCAGATCGCTGACCACCGCAACCGCCGTAGGACGGCCGCCGGCGCCGCGGCCCGAGAAGACCACATCGCCGCCGTAATGCCCGCTGGCAATGACCATATTCTGCGTTCCCTGCGACCAGGCCAGCGGCGAACGCAACTCGACCAGCATGGGACCGACGGCCGCGGCCAGACGTCCATCGACCTGCTCGGCGCAGGCCACCTGGCGGATGGTGCAGCCCAGGTCGCGCGCATAGCTGAAGTCGACGGGCGCAAGCGCGGTAATCGGCCGGGGAACAATCTCGTCGGGGTTCACTTGCACGCGCAGCGCCAGGCGCATCAGGATAGCCAGCTTGGCGCGGGCGTCGAATCCGCCCACATCCTCGGTGGGGTCTGCCTCGGCATAGCCTTTGGCCTGCGCCGCGGCCAGCACGGTTGCGTAGTCCGCGCCTTCCTGCATCTGGCTGAGGATGAAGTTGCAGGTGCCGTTGAGAATGCCTTCGATGCGCTCAATGCGGTCGCCGGCCAATCCCTGTTCGAGGCCGGGAATCACGGGAATGCCGCCGGCCACGGCGGCGCCATACTTCAGATGGCCGCCCCTGGCTTCGGCCAGCCGCTCCAGCTCCACGCCGCGGTAGGCGATGAGCTTCTTGTTGGCCGTAACCACACTCTTGCCGGATTCAAGGGCGCGCCTAACCCATTCCCCGGCCGGATCGAGCCCGCCCGCCAGCTCTACAATCACATGCACGCCTGAGTCCAGCACGGCCGCGGCATCTTCACTCCACACCACATCCGGCGGTATGCCATCCACGCGCTTG
>JAJZNH010000613.1 GCA_021811745.1 Acidobacteriota bacterium | reverse complement strand
TTCCAGGTTGCGCATGCCCACGCGCCGCAGCCGGCCCATGGAACAATAGACAGCAAAAGCAATTCCGCCGGCAATCATGCGCGCAAGAAAGCGCGGCGTGCGCCCAAGGGCGCGCGCCACGCCGACAACCAGCCAATACTCCAGTGTTTCCAGCATCGCAGAAGGTAAGGATCAGTTTACCTTCTTGGCGGTCCATGCCGGGCGGTCTTAGTGCTTCTTCGCTACGACAAAGTCGTGCGCCACCAACCGCACAAAGGGAACTGCGCCCGCGGGCACGGCCACGTTGCCGTGCAGGATGCTTTCAAACTTGTGAGGAGCCCCGTAGTAGGTATTGGTATCTTCCTGGTTCTGGGTCACGCTGGTGCCGTCGAGGGAAATGCCCGCGAAAACGCCCTTGTTGCGCGAATAGCTGAGCAACTCGGCATTCATCTTCCAATCGGTTGAGGCCTGTCCTGCACGGCCCACGGGGCCGGCTGCGGCCGACGCATCGGCACCGATCTTGAATTTGCTCTTGAGCAGATCCTGGAAGCCGCGATCGTTCACCGCCACCAGCACAAGATCGGTTGACTGGGCGCCGATCTGAAATCCGAACGAACCGCCTGCCAGGCGGATGAATACCGGCGCGCTCCAGCCGTGGCCGGTACGGCAGGTGACTACACCCTGACCATATTGGGCACCGAACACAAAGGCTCCCTTAATCATGCCGGGGACGACAGCGACACACGTGGCCGAGTGCAGGATGTCGATCGGGATGGTACGGTCCTGAGCGCCCATGATCTGTTGGAGCACCACTTTGGCGGAATCAATGCGTGCCTGCAGATCGGCGCGCGAAGAGGCCGCAAAAGCGAAGGGGGAAACCAGCAGAAAAGCGACGATGCAGCCGAAAGTCTTTTTCATGTTTTTTCCTCGTATCCACGGTGTTGCGTCCGCGGAGGGATGAAGGTAGAGGGAAGGTGTACACCGCAGCGGTCTGGGAAAATTCTCGGGGTCCCAGACACGCCGCCCGACAGAAGCTGTTCTCGATCATCTACAGCTCCAAGATCAGCCTACCGCATTGCCCCGCGATCCGCACAGATACAATGGGAGCATGGCGAATCCCGTATCGCGTTTGGCAACTCTCTTCGCCGCGCGGTTCTCTTCGGAGTACAAACCCGGCAATCGCCTGTTTAGCCGCTCAGGAAGCTGCGAAACAACTTACCTACTTCATTCCCAGGAGTCCGCATGCCATCCACGCCAGGAACTTACGCCGTCTTTCACACCACGGAAGGCGATATCAAGGTACGGCTCTTCGAGGCCGATGCGCCCATCACGGTGAAAAACTTCATCGAGCTGGCGGAGGGTTCGCGCGAATGGACCCACCCCGTGACCCGCGCGAAATCGACGAACAAGCTTTACGACGGAACCATTTTTCACCGCGTCATTCCCGACTTCATGATCCAGGGCGGCGATCCCGCAGGCAGCGGCATGGGCGGCCCGGGCTATCGCTTCCAGGATGAGACGAAGGGTTCGCCGCACCGCTTCGACAAGGCCGGCAAGTTGGCCATGGCCAACGCCGGCCCGAACACCAACGGCAGCCAGTTCTTCATCACCTTGGCGCCTACCCCCTGGCTCACCGGCAATCACACCATCTTCGGCGAAGTGGCCGAAGGTCAGGAAGTCGTCGTGAAGATCTCAAAGGTGGCGCGCAATGCCCAGGACAAGCCTCACACCGCGGTGGTGCTTGAGTCGGTCACCATCGAGCGCGTCGCGTAGTGAGTTGATTGCAAGTCTGTGGTCTCCCATCCTTGGCACGACGAGGCTGTGCGAGGATGGGGACCCAAAGGCTCGCTGCAATCAAGAATGAGCGCCGCTCTGCCCTTCTCCGCGGCACAGCTCCAGGATCGCCTCGCCAAAACGTTCCACCTTCGCCTGCCCCATTCCATCAATCTCGAGAAGTTGCTTCGCGTTTTCTGGCCGCTTAGCTGCCAGCGCGGCAATGGTGCGGTCGTGCAGCACCAGGTAGGCGGGCATGCCCAGGCGCTTGGCTTCCGCCATGCGCCACTGCAGGATACGCGCGGCGAGGAAATCCTGCTCCGGGGTAAGCTGCGGCGACGCCGCTTGCGGCTCTGTCTTTCTTTTTGCCGACTTGCGAAGCGGGCGCGGTGCGGGACCACGATCACCAAACTCCTCCACCAGCCCGTCGCCGATCAGCAGCGGCAGCGGCGTGGTCCGCCGGACCGCGAGCCCAGGCTCGGTCAGCCGCACTTTGCGGAAGCGGATGACTTCTCCGCTCTTCTCGAACTCCGCTTCCTCGATTCCGATCACGCCGGCCCGCGTCATCGCGTCCAGCAGCGCATCGAACTCGCCGCGGCTCATGCGGCCGGCCATCTCCAGCCGTCGCTGCAGGGTCCCGCTCGCTAAATAGTCCAACGTCCGCAACTCGTCCACGATGCGCTGCACCAATTCCCGTTCTTCGGCCGTCGCATGCCGGAACATGCGCAGTACCGCGCCCCCCGGATCGCACACGTCGCACTTGCCGCACGGCCGATCGGCATCCTCCTCGTCGCCAAAGTGCCGCACCAGCGCGGCCATCCGGCAATCGCTGCCGGTGGTGAAGCGCAACACCTTCTCAAACTGCTCGGCGCGGTGTTGCGCCTGCACGGTGTAGGTTTTTTTCCATCCTGCGCCCCCGCGGGTCACGCTGCCGCCGAAGTCGACGCGCGCGCCGCCGTGAATCTCCAGCTTCTCGATCGCCTTGTCGAATTCCTCGTCGCTCAGCTCCAGCCGCTGCACGGCTTCGATGCGCAATTCGTCAACCGGCCGCGGCTCGCCGCCAAGAGTCTGAAAGACCTTGCTCAAGTGCTCCGGCGGCGGGTAATCGCGATTGAGAAAAAAATCGTGCGTGCGCTGATCGGCGTAGGAGTGCATCAGATAGGTGCGGCTCAGCGCGCCGTCGCGCCCTGCGCGGCCGATCTCCTGGTAGTAGCCTTCGAGGGTGCCCGGCAGTCCGGCATGAATCACCGTGCGGATGTCGGCTTTATCGATCCCCATGCCGAAGGCGATGGTCGCCACCACCACCTCGAGTTGGCCGGCCTGGAAAGCGGTCTGCACGCGCTCGCGCGTCTCGGCATCCAGCCCGGCGTGGTAGGCTGCCGCGCGTGTGATGCGCGAAAGATCTTCCGCCAGCCGCTCCGACTGCCGGCGCGAGGTGGCATAAACGATCGCCGGCCGCCGCGCGGCGTCGGCGAGCAGGCTGCAGATGGCCCGCGAGCGCTCCGGCACCGGCACTTCCACGACCTCAATGGCGAGATTGCCGCGCCGGAAGCCGTGAATGAACTTCAGCGGCTCCACCATGCCAAGCTGCTGCACGATGTCGGCTTGCACTTCCGGCGTGGCCGTGGCGGTGCATGCGAGCACCGGCGCAGCTGCTGCATCGGCGCCGCGCAGCCCGGGCAGATAGGCGTGCAGCATGCGGTAATCTGGCCGGAAGTCGTGGCCCCATTGCGAGATGCAATGCGCCTCGTCGATGGCGATCAGCGCCAGCCTGCGTTTAGCCAGCATCTCCGGGAAGTTCGGCACGCGTAGCCGCTCCGGCGCAATAAACAGGAACTGCAGGGCGCCATCGAGATATTCGCGGCAGGCCTGCCGCGCCTGCGCGCGGTCGAGGCCGGAGTGAATGCGCGCCACGCGCAGCCCTAGCGCGGCCAGCTTGGCCACCTGGTCTTCCATGAGCGCGATCAGCGGGGAGATTACCAGCGCCGTTCCGCCGCGTGCGATCGCGGGCAGTTGATAGCAGAGCGACTTCCCCGCCCCGGTCGGCATCACCAGCAGCAGGTCGCGCCCTTCAATGGCGGCGCGGCACACTTCTTCCTGCCCGCTGCGGAAGGCGGCAAAGCCGAAGACCGAGCGCAGGATCTCAGCCGGCGCCGCCGAATTGGAAGCCAGGATCGTCAGAGGGAGTTCATCTCGCGCCATCCAATCGAGGGATGCGCTTTGCCTGCCTTCACTCTACCGCAGAGGATGCGTCGCTTTGCATCTTCGATCGGAGCGGCTCAGGTGCGAACCTGCTCGTCCCGCGCGGCGGGAGCAGATCCGCGACTTTGGCTCCGCGAAGCTGCGCGATGCCCAATCCATGCCAACGCAGCCGTTTTCAGCGCAGGCGAAGCAGGGCCGGCGCCCGGACCTGGGCCCGTTTTGCGTTACACTAGTGTTAAACGAAGACAGCATGGCCGGAATTTTGGGGGCTCCGTACTACCGGACTTTCGCTGCTTTGACAATGGAAGAGGCTGCAACAACCCCGTGGGAAAGTTGGCCTGCTCTCGTCCGGGAGCAGGAAAAGAAACCACTGCAGCCGCATTTGCTTTCAACATCCCCGTCCGATTAAGGACTGAAGGCGGAAAAACGTGACCTCTGTACTCGATGAGATTGCCGCGGCGCCATCGGTTGCCGGCGCGGCTTGCAGCCTGGATAACTACCTCGCTCTTCCTGACAGCTCGATGGACGAGCGCATTGCCGCCGCGCGCAAGCGCCTCGGCTCCACGACCGTTTTGCTCGGCCATCACTATCAGCGCGACGAAGTCATCCGGTTTGCCGACTTCACCGGCGACAGCTTCAAGCTTGCGAAGCTGGCTGCCGAAGCGGATGCCCAGTACATCATCTTCTGCGGCGTGCATTTCATGGCGGAAAGCGCCGATGTGCTGGCGCGCCCCGACCAGCAGGTGATGCTGCCCGATCTGAACGCCGGCTGCTCCATGGCCGACATGGCGGAAATTTCGCAGGTCGAAGACTGCTGGGATGCGCTCACGCGCTTTGGGCTTTCAGACGAAACCCTACCGATCACCTATATCAACTCCACTGCCGCCATCAAAGCTTTTTGTGGCGAGCATGGAGGCCTGGTCTGCACCTCGTCCAATGCCCGCGCCGCCATGGAGTGGGCCTTCGCGCGCGGCAAGCGCCTGCTTTTCCTTCCCGACCAGCACCTGGCCCGCAATACCGGGCATTCCATGGGCATTCCGCTCGAAGAAATGACGGTGTGGGATCCCTGGGCCGTCAATCTGCAGGGGGGCGACGCCGCGGGCGGCCAGACTCGAGAGAAGATCGCCGCCAGCCGCCTGCTGCTGTGGAAGGGCCACTGCGCCGTGCATCAGCGCTTCCTGCCCGGCCACGTGGACGACGTGCGCGCCAAGTATCCCGGCATCCAGGTCATCGTACATCCCGAGTGCCGCTTCGAGGTTTGCCAGAAAGCCGATGCGCTGGGTTCGACCGAGCGGCTGATCTCGCTTGTGGAGAAGGCGCCCGCCGGCTCCTCGTTTGCGATCGGCACGGAGATTCACCTGGTCAACCGGCTGGCGCGCCGCTTCGCACCCGAGGGGAAAAAGATCGTCACTCTCGACGACACCGGCTGCCTGTGCACCACCATGTTCCGCATCAGCCCGCAGCACCTTGCCTGGGCGCTGGAGAACCTGGCCGACGGCCATGTGGTCAACCGCATCCAGGTACGCCCAAACGTCAAGCGCTGGGCGCGCGTGGCGCTGGACCGCATGCTCGAAGTGTGAAAGAAGCGGGGGCACGGGACAGAGGAACCAGGGACGACCAGCAGGCTGATTGCTCTCAACTGTGGACGACGAATCAGGAGCGGTGAGCCTGCCGGCGTCTCCCCGTTGACTCGCCGGCGTCCCCTCTGCGAGACTCCGGCCATGCAGTACAACACAAGGATTGAATACGCGGCGCAGCGGAAAATCCGCGAACGCAACACCGGCGGCTATCGACTGGCGCACTGGCCGATCTGGATCTGGGTCTACTTTCTCGCGCCCGGCCCGCTGACTTTCAGCCTGTTCGCCCACGGCTTCAACCGCTGGAATGCCCTGTGGCTCGCGGCTGTCCTGATCGGTACCGGCATCGCCGGTCTCAAGGCGCAGCTCCCCGGCGTCGAGCCGCGCCCGTACATCCTGCGCTTCGACGAGGACAAGCCCAATCCGCTCTACCGCAAGGTCTGCTATACCTTTGCCTGGAACGCGGTGCTCAGCTTCGCGCTTCTTAATCTCGCCGGACTGGTGGGCGCGATCCTTACCGGTGTCTGGCAGCTCAAGCAGATCTACGATTACGCCTACTCGCCCCTCTGCGCTTTCATTTTGCTGCTTGGGATTCTCGGCAAGCTGCCCCGCGCAGGGCCGTCGACCAAGGGTGAAGGCATGGAGCGCCGCTACTTCTACGGTGCGGTGTGGGCGGTCACCTCGGCGCAAACCGTCCTGCTCATTCTGTGGAAGGCGCTGCCAGAGACGCGCCAGGGCAGCTTCATCAAGCTGACCATCTATGTCGGCGTGCTGGCCTTGATGGGCACCCTCGCCGCTCGCGGCATCCTGCCCCGCACCCGCCCGATTCTGCCCGGCGAGGTCATGGTCTCGGATTAGCCGCGGCGTCGACTGCTCCTGCTCGGGCCCGGGGCTTCAGCAGCCGGACCGCACCCGGCGAAACAAGGGCCGGAATGCGCAGCGTACTGCCCAGTTTCTCCACACTTCCACAACAAGCGTGCGCGTTGGCCCAAAAGACTGAATCGGCGGCTCGATCTTATCGACAAGATACGGTCGATGAGACCCCCTATGTATGAAGCGCGTTTGCGCCATAAGCATGAAGTTCCTGCCGTGATTTGCACATAAAGCTGAAGTTTCGCGACGGTAGTGGACGGCGCGCCCCATAAGCTGCTGGAAAGAATCGACTCGCACATCTTGCCGCACCGACTTTCGGGGAGCGGACAGTCGTTCAGAATGCGGTATGACCACTCGCAGCATTCAATCCAACCTCCGCGCACGAGACGTCTTCGCTCAGCGGCAGCAGCCAACCACACCTGGTATTCTCAGATGGGCCTCTCCTACGTCCTCCCGCAACTGCCAACCGATGAGCGTGAAATCTTTTCATCTGGATTTTCCTTCTGAAAGAATACGGCTGCTTTCCTCTGCCTTGCGTTTGGCTGAATTGTTCGGATTGAGAGACTGCACACAATTCCCTCTCAATTTGCGTAAATACGCACATAATCCACAAGCATTTGCGCAGGGAATTTCGTGCTTGAGTTAGGTGGCCCCGCCCAAGTGTCTCCGACATTAATGTCAAGGATGATGTAGTAGGACTGAGCAGCGTTGTCGAAAGGCCAGACAGCGCCCGTCAAGCCCGATAAGCTTGCGGGCGTGTATGTAACGTAAGGATGAGTTGGATCGTCGACGTAGTAGGAAATGCTATTCGGGGTTTTAACGATGCCATAGGTATGCCAACTAGCGGCAGTGACGCCGCCGGTAAAGTAGTATTTCGTGCCTATTTCGCCGCCTGTGAACCCGGTTCCATGAATCGATCCCTGATTCCAGTCGGATGTGCCAGGCGGAGGATTTCCGGATAGCGGCAACCCGGCTGCATTGATCCGTTCCATGATGTCCATCTCGCCGCACGCAGGCCAGTGGCCGTTGTTGCCCAGGAGCCAGAATGTAGTATGGAGCCCTTTCTCTTCAGGCACCATGATACGTGCTTCGATACGGCCATATTGAAAGCTGAACAGCCCCTGCGACCACATCAGCGCCGTGGTGTACACACCGGGCGACGGCTGCTGCGCAATAATATGGAGGTACCCATCGGTGCCTACGTAAGAGTTCGGCGTAGAAGGGCTGCACGGAGAGTTATTGGAATTGTACGAACAAAGCATAGCGATTTCATGGTTGAAGCCGGCACCGGTATAGTACGTCCACGTGGCCGGATCGGGCTGCGTATTGGCGCCAGTGGTGTTGGAAAACTCGTCAGACCAGACCAGCGTTCCTGATGGAATGTTGAGGTTGAACGCCTGGCTCGTAACATTGCTTGCAGTATCTGCGCCAGCCAGCGCGATAGCCTTGACCGTAAGATTTGAAGATACCAGGAAGGGAGCCTGGTAGAGCGTCGAAGCGGCGGTAGGGACGCTGCCGTCCACGGTGTAGTAAATCTGAGCGCCTGGGGTTGTGGACGCAAGCGTGACGACGACCGCTCCGTTCAATGCAGCGGCGGTTGAGACGATAGGCGCTGCGGTCTGTTGCCCCGTTGTGGCCGTGGTGCCGCTTGTGCGGCTAGTTCCTCCGCAACCCAAAAGCAGAATACCGGGGAAAATAGTTGCCCAAAGAGCTGCGGCACAGACTCGCACGTGAGGGCTTCCTGCTCGTCGCGCACTCGCAAGAAGCTTGCCGATCATGAAGCGCCCTCTGAGGGGAAGGACAGAACCGAACTTTACACTTGCCCCGCTTGAATTTAGCCGTTTCATCAATGAAGTCGTCCTTGCCTCCTCGATCACTCTCGCCCAAGACAGGATTCTTGCATCAATGAGTCTGGTGCAGAGGCAAGGCTGCGTCGATCCGATAGGTTGGGTTTGTCAAGAGCTCACCGTCAGAGGAGGACGCAGCCTTGTCCACAGTATGCAGCATTTTCTCTCAAGGATTGAAGCTGATTCCACGCGCCGGCTTCATGCCGCGGTTCGCAGGCATGGGGCCGAACGCAACGCCAAGGGTTTCATCAGTCGGGGACCGTTGGTGGCGATGCGGTTCTGTCAGTTGGGCTCGGTCAACAGCCTGCGCGACATTACCAACGGGCTCGCCGCCAGCGAAGGCAAACTGCGGACCTGGGCCTGCCCGCCGCTCCC
>JAJZNH010001009.1:8283-8659 GCA_021811745.1 Acidobacteriota bacterium | reverse complement strand
AATTCCTGAACCATTGGCTCCAATTCCAACCACGCGCCGCTGCACTATCCCAGCCTCCATAAGCACGCTCCATCACCGGCTGAAGCACATCAAGATCAGCAAGGAGCAGATCAGCGCGCACGCGACGCGGTCCGAGAAGCAGCTTGATTACAGGTTCACGAAACCACGCTGGAGGCACCAGCAGCGATTGTGCGGTCCACGGAGGCGTGAACGGATGGATCTTCAGGAGGTCTCCGTCGCGGAGAATAAGCCCGGCTCGCTTCACGGTCGCATTGGCAGCAGCGATTTCCGACGGAGTTACCGTGGCACGGATGGGTGATGGACGATGTGCGATCCATTCGAGCCCGGCAAAGAGCGCCGCTAGTAGAGCAAACGC
>JAJZNH010001009.1:0-8273 GCA_021811745.1 Acidobacteriota bacterium | reverse complement strand
GGCCAGCGGGAAGGGTTATGCGAAAACCTGTTCCAGCGCACGTCGCATCACCGCCGCATCAGGAGTTTTTCCAGTCCAGTACTCGATGCCGATCACGCCCTGGCCGACGAGCATGCCAAGTCCGTCCATCACGCGGCATCCTTTCTCGCGAGCCTCGCGGACAAGCCGCGTTGTTGGCGGGTTCGGAATCACATCGGCAACAATCATTTCGGCGGACACTGTTTCCATGGCCAGCGGAATGCGCGCATCGACATCCGGGAAGAGTCCGATTGAGGTCGCGTTCACGAGGATATCCGTGCCGCCGGGCACGCGGAAATCGCCTCGCCAGGGCATATAGGTCACGGCGAGATCATGGCCCATCGCCTTCACCGCAGCGCGCAGTCTGCCGCGGAATAACGCTTCCAGCTCACGGCCGCGCTTTTCATCACGGTTCACGAGCGTGATTTGCGAGCAGCCCGCCAGCGCCATCTCCACGCCGATTGCCCGCGCTGCGCCGCCCGCACCCAGGAGAACGAGGGATTTTCCACGAGGATCAGCGAGCCGGCGAAAGCTCGCAACGAAACCTTTACCGTCAGTGTTCTCGCCGATGAAGAACCCAGCGCGCTGGACGACACAGTTTACCGCCCCCATCAATGCGGCCGATTCACCGAGTCCGTCGAGGTGCTGGATCACGGCTACTTTATGTGGAATGGTGCAGTTGAATCCGCGAAAGCCGAAGGCCCTGGCGCCGGCAACTGCCGCGGCAAGGTTCTCGGGCCGGACTTCGAGAGTGAGATAGCGCCAATCCAATCCCATTGCGCGAAATGCTGGTTCCACCATCGCCTGAGTCGGGTTCTCCGCTACCGGAAAGCCGAAGCAGCCGACCAGTTCCTGTTGAAAGTTGAGTTCCTTAGCCATGGAAGACGTCCAATTCTTGTTGCGGAACAACCACAACATCTCTCGCGCGGGCTTGAGCATCGCTTTCCGGTTCGTGATCCTCGCGCCTGCGACCTGCGCTTCCATTATCGTCTGACAGGGCGCGCGCAGTCTGAAATTTGCGGTCCAATTCTCCCGGCCAGGCCGGCAACTGTCTGTTGCGTTCCTTGGCGGCTTCACGTTGCACCCGGCTTGTGCGGCGCGTCCGATTCGCCGCTGCCTGTTAAGCTAGTTGACGTAGCGAGCCTATTTTTCAAATCACGCAAATCAATGCGAAAGCGCAAACTGGCATAAGCCGGAAAGGATCATGTTCCCCTGATTCTCGACACATTTAATCTGCAAGACAAAGTAGCTCTCGTCACCGGATCATCGCGCGGTCTGGGCGCGGCCATCGCTGTTGCAATGGCTCAGGCCGGCGCCAAGGTTGCCGTTCACGGCTCCAACGCCACGCCGAGGACCACCATGAACAAGCTGCATGCCGCCGGCGCCGAATCCCTCGCGCTCGTTGGCGATGTGGCCGAGGCCGCGGTATGCGCGCGCCTCGTGGATGACACCATCAAGCATTTTGGCGCCCTCGACATCCTCGTCAACAATGCGGGCATCATTCGCCGTGCGCCTGCCGCCGAGTATTCTGAAGAAGACTGGAAGGCAGTTATTGACGTGAACCTGACCAGCGTCTTTCGCCTCACCCAGCGCGCTGGCCGGCACATGCTCAAACGCGGCTCGGGCAAGATCATCAACATCGCCTCGCTGCTCAGTTTTCAGGGCGGCATCCTGGTACCGGCTTACACCGCGGCCAAGGGCGGCGTGGCCCAGCTCACCAAGGCCTTCGCCAACGAGTGGGCCTCGAAGGGCATCAACGTCAACGCCATCGCCCCCGGCTACATGGCCACCGACAATACCGAGGCGCTGCAAAAGAACCCTGAGCGCGCCCGCCAGATCCTCGAGCGCATCCCTGCCGGGCGGTGGGGCGAGCCCGAAGACCTGGCTGGAGCCGCCGTCTTTCTCGCCTCCGGCGCCAGCAATTACATCCACGGCCACCTGCTCGTCGTTGATGGCGGCTGGCTCAACCGCTGAAATCTTTCCGGGATCCCGAAGGCGTGGCTGCCCGATTCATGCGACGATGAGGCAGCGCGTTCCACCGGACTTTCTCCGCGAACGCAAGGAGGCTGCGTGAATCGGGATCCGCTAACATTCAGCGCCATCTTGAAATATCCCAGCGCCCTTCTGCCCGTGGCAATGTCACTCGCGGCCCTGGCTCTTGTGCTGGGCCGCATCGCCATCTTCGACGCGGCACGCGAACCTGACGAAGGTGCCGCGGCGCATCTCTGGCAGATGCTGATGGCCGGCCAGTTGCCACTGCTCCTCTTCTTCGCAATCAAATGGCTGCCAAGAACGCTTCGTCCTGCGCTGTTTGTGATTGCGCTGCAGGCAGGCGCCTCGCTTGCCTCGCTGGCTCCGGTTTATTTTTGCCATCTATGACGCACTGAGCGGCCAGGCCAGCGCCTGCTCTACAATTTCCGAGGGAGAACATTATGAACCAAGAGGCTGTCGTCTACACGGCAACAGACGCAACCGCCGTTACTACACCGGAACAGGGAATGCTGCGCCAGGTGCTGGCCTATAATCCTCACCTGATGCTGGTTCGTCATCAGTTCACCAAAGGCTGGGTGGGCGCCCTGCACAGCCACCCGCATCACCAGCTTGTCTACGTTACCCGCGGCCACATCCGCTTTGAGGCCGAAGGCAAAAGCTGGGAGATGCGCGCCGGCGACAGCGTCGTCGTCAATGGTGATGTTGAACATAAGGCTTCGGCCATCGAAGACTCCGAGGCGCTGGACATCTTCACTCCTTATCGCCAGGACTATGCCTGACAGAAACGCCGCCATCCGGCGCGCCGGATTGGTTTAGGAAGGTCAAGAATCAATGATGAAAATGCGGTGGCTTGGCACTCTCGCGTTGGCTATGCTCTGCGCCTGCTCGCCTCGGATTTTTGCGCAGGGCTCCGCGATCACCGGCATTGCGCACGTGGCTTATCGCGTAAGCAATCTCGACCAGGAAATTGCGTTCCTCAACAAGCTCGGATACGAGGAATCGTTCGCATTCACCAAGGATGGCAAGACCACCGAGGTCTTCGTCAAAATCAATAACCGCCAATTTTTTGAAGTCTATCCGCAGAACAACCCCTCGGAACCGCTGGGCTGGATGCACGTCTGCTATGAATCGAACGATCTCAATGCTCTCTACAACACGCTGGCGGCGCACGGCCTCAAGCCACGGCCTGTAGAGAAAGCCGGCGCGGGCAACCTCATCTCATCGCTTATGGATCCCGAGGGCCGCGTCACCGAGTTCACCCAGTACATGCCCGGTTCGCGCCACACTCTCGACCGGGGCAAGCACCTTGGTCCCAATCGTGTCTCCGATAAGATTGCGGGCTTCGAGCTTCCCGTTCCAGACATGGCGGCAGCCATGCAGTTCTACACCGCGGGCATGGGCTTTACCGCAAGGAATACGCGCGTGGGCGCGCGTATCCGTATCACCAGTCGTCCGCTGCCATGGATTTTGCTTCGGCCCGCCGGACCTCGCGCCAGGCCTCGACTCTTTTTCGCGGTCAATGACGTAGCCGCCGCGGCCAAGAAGCTGCAGGCAGCCGGTGTGCCAGTGGAGCAGCGCGGGAGACGCATCATCGTCACTGATCCCGACGGCAATCAATTCGTCTTTGCGCCAACACGCACCCGCCGCCGGCGGTGATAGTATCGCGCGGAAGCAGCCGGCGTTTTCCATCGGAAACTCCGGCGCTTCCGGCATGGCGCGTCATCGTTTGCCTGCGAGAGAAGTGTGCTTACAGATCCATCCCCTGATTGGAGTTGCGCCGCAACTGCCAGCAGGCGCTCCGTCCGCCCTGCGGAAACAGCGATATGGAGCACGGCACGTCCTGCGTGCCGAGGTAGTCGAACTCCTGCTTGCGGCCCTTCAGCGGAACTGTCAGATACCGATTGACCCTCACCCTGGCGGTGGGTGAACCGCGCAGGTTGAAGACGGCCCAGTCCCCAACGTAAACAGCCACAAACGCTACCGCGAGCGCCACGGTCCCGCGCAGCAGCCAGCGCCTTATCAGCCTCCACACGTCTCTTCAGGCCTCCCACTCAACCGCGCGCCAAGTATATTCCCATCCCGGCTTCCATGTGTTCCTGTGCTCTTTCCCAACTCCAATCACTGCGCCAGCGCCGCCGGCCGCGGCGCTCCCACCGGCACCACCAGCGTGCGCCGCGCGCAGCAGGCGCGGTCCAGCCTGGCCCGGTCCGCCTGCATCTGCCTGTCACTGCCGAAAGACGCCAGCACCGCATCGAGGATGGAAGCCGTTGCCTCATCGGCCTGGGGAACGATGCGGTAGTGCATCCACTTGCCCTCGCGCCGCGCGGTCACGAGTCCAGCCTTGCGCAGATAGGCCAGATGCCGCGAGATCTTCGGCTGGCCCTGCCCGAGGATCTCCACAAAGTAGCAGACGCAGACCTCGCGCCCGTTCATCAGATTCAACAGGCGTAGCCGCGTGGCGTCGGACAGTGCCGCAAACACTCCGGCCAGATCAGCGGATTTCGAGCCGTGTTTCATGCCGCTATTGTATACGCGTCTTCGTATGCGCATTGGCAAATAGGAGCGATACCCATATATCTGCTTAAACGCATGTGATGAGTCAGCAATGGACACAAAGATACTGGTGCAGGAAAAGTACGGCGCGGCGGCGCGCCATGTGCGGCAGACAAACTCCGGAGCCTGCTGCAATCCGGTCTTCACTTGTTGCGATCCGGTCACCAAGGACCTCTACGGTGAGGCCGAAAAGAGCGGCCTGCCTGAAGGCGCGATGCTGGCTTCGCTGGGCTGCGGCAATCCGACCGCGCTCATCCAATTGAAGCCCGGCGAAACCGTGTTGGATCTCAGCTCCGGTGGCGGCATCGACGTGCTGCTTTCCGCACGCCGCGTCGGGCCCGCCGGCAAGGCTTACGGCCTCGACATGACGGACGACATGCTCGCCCTCGCCCGCGAAAATCAGCGCAAAGCGGACATCGAAAACGTCGAGTTCCTAAAAGGCGAAATTGAAAAGATTCCGCTGCCCGACAATGCCGTTGATGTTGTCATCTCCAATTGCGTCATCAATCTCTCCGCCGACAAGGATCGCGTGTTGCGCGAGGCTTATCGCGTGCTCAAGGCGGGCGGTCGCTTCGCGGTGTCAGACGTCGTCGCGCGCGGCGAAGTGCCCGAGCCGGTACGCCGCAGCATGGCGCTCTGGGTGGGCTGCATCGCCGGCGCGCTCGAAGAGAAGGAGGAGATGGCCAGGCTTGCGCAGGCCGGTTTCACTGCCATCTCGCTCGAACCCACCCGCGTGTACAACATCGAAGATGCGCGCCAGCTTCTCGAATCCGCGGGGGTGGATGTGGATGCCATCGCGCCCCTGGCCGGCGACAAGCTGATGAGCGCCTTCATACGCGCCACCAAACCGGGCCGCGCGTGCCGTGGATCGAGTTGCTGCTCAAACTGAGCGGCAGCCTCCAGGGAATCAAACATGCCGAAGCTCTACAACATCCTCATCCTCTGTGCCGGCAACTCGGCGCGGGCCGCTTCCGCGCCTACAGCGCGGGCAGCCATCCCACCGGCCGCGTGAATCCCTTCGCTATCGAGCAGGTGCGCGCACTTGGATACCCGGTTGAAGCACTGCGCAGCAAAAGCTGGGATGAGTTCGCCGCCCTCGGCGCACCGGAGCTGGACTTCGTCATCACTGTCTGCGACAAGGCAGCGGGCGAAGTATGGCCGCTCTAGCCTGGACAACCCGTTACGACGCATTGGGGTTTTCCTGATCCCGCCGCCGTCGCCGGCACGGAGGAAGAGAAGCGCGCCGCCTTCGCGCAGACCTTGCGCCAGATGCGGACGCGCGTGCGGCTCTTGCTCAGCCTGCCCATCGAAGCCCTCGACCGCATGGCGATTGAAAAGAAGATGCGCGAGATCGGGCGGCAGCCACTTTGATGGTGGAGGAGAAGCACCATGAAGAATACAGTCGCGGAAATCTGCTGCACCGCCTCAATCCCGAGGCGCCTCTCGCGACAAAGGGATCGCGTCCTGTAAAGCGCGGAACTTAGGCTAGCAACGCTCTCCCGCGCTACGTGGGCAACGGAGTTTAATGACTTGAATCCAGACGATGCTTGACCTGCAGATGCCGGGGCATCACGGCTGCAAACCAGCCTTAATCTATTTACCTGTCACTTCGAGTTCGAGACAGACCTTTCTAGTCCAGCACAGTGGCCGCTCGTTACAAGCCATTCACTATCTCGTATCCGGCGATGCTAGACCTGAATAGATGGCTCTCGCTCTCGTGTACATATCCAACATCGCCTGCCTGTCCGCTTCACTGTGGAAACCCTGAATATTTCGATAGTGCTCAATCTCGCGGTTCATCAATTGCACAAAGAACCTGGCATCATCAGGAACAATTCCACGGTCGTGACCAACCTCGGCATAAAGTGGGCTGGTTTGGGCAAACTGCACGGTCTTAGTCGGCTTCTCAAGAGTCCGCGCCGCAAACCATCCAGTACCGGGAACCGTGAATAAGAAATCCGCTGTAAGCCGGTGGCAGTTGGTTGAGGCAAAAATACGCTTAACTACCTTTCCTTTCCAGACGATTTCCAGCCGGTCCAGATCGCCCAGTGAATCAACCTCTGCGTGAACCCTGACTTGCCGGGCCGCTTTTGCAGCGTCTGAGGGGAAATGAATTGTGTCACCTACTGCATGACCATTTACCGTAAGGAAGATCATCGGTCCGTTGGTGGCAAAACTGTGTCCAGCTTTAAGTTCGCGAAACCACTCCTGGTAGCTGAACTTGCCGGAGATATGCACATACACGCGGCTGTAGCCCAAAGGAGTTGGTTTAACACCGGAGGCGGTACCGGCCGAAACAGGCAGCCTGAAGCCACAATTGAGAAGCTTGTAATAGACGTTCATAGCCCAATACATCATTCCGCCAGGTGTAGCAAATGCAGGTTTGAATTTCGCGGTATTTCCACCACCTAGTTCGACACCATAAGGGTTGAAGCTGTTATAGACAAGCCCGGCAGAATCGATCTGGCCTAATGCCACGAGGGCTGCACTGTCCCGCCAATCAATTTTCTCGGCGTCTACCCAGCCGCCTAGATTGTGAGCCTCCCCCGTAAAGACTGTATTAGGCGGCCAGAAGCCGTAACCTTGGAACTCGATGGGCTTCTTCAATGCGTCCAGAACGATCGATCCAGGACCCGACCCATCACGCTCAATCTCCGTGTCATAGATCGAATATGCGTGAGTCGAGTCCACGCGACGAATGGCCTGTTCGCCCGCCGAAGGCTGTATGGATATCGCTCGGTTTCCCCATATCCAGTTCGTTATAGTGTTCGCGAGATTCAAATCTTCAGACAGAAGGATCGCCGGCATTTGCTGCCAGTTCCGGTGATTATGCAAATCGCCAGAGTACCACCCGCGGGCATTCATGCTGATCCAGCGCGTTAATTCGACTCTTTCTCGCAGAATTTCGCCTGCCTTGATTTGGATTTGGACTTCGTAGGGCCTGTACTCCGCTCCCCGTACCACTCGCAGAGTGTAGGTTCCCGGGGGCAGCGCGATTTCGAAATGCGTCAAAGCGATGAAATCCTGCTCGGGCGGCTTGACATATGTGATCGAACCTGAAGGGGTCCACGGATGACCTGCGCTGTCAGTCAGATAACAGCGAGCATCCACCTTTAGGCCTGTTGCCTGATCGATCGTGGTGACGAGGAGATGACCCCAGATTTGATCGCGAAAGGTTATTGCTTGTTGCCCGAGCAAACTGGTAGACAAGAAGCAATAGGCAAAGATTAAACAGATCGTACACCTTCGCATACTCTTTACCTCTTAACGAAACAACGTTCGAACCAGCTTGAGACTGGTCTCTATTCCACTTGTTGAGGCCCATCTCAGCATTCTCACGCGCTTCGGGTGGCAGCGTCTAAAGCGGGCGCCTACGTCCGCGCCTCATGGAGTGGACTGGGCTTCAGATCCAGTGACGCGCACCGTGCCGATGCAACAGATAAAGGATCTGAAAGGATCAGACGATCCTCGAATAGTGTGCAAGCTCTACAGCGCAGTTGCAGGTATCTGCAGGCTTTAGGACCGCCGCCCGGAATCGAAGCGGAAGCTCCACACACGCGCAGAACTGTATTCTGGATAACTGCCTCAACCAGCGCCTGACGTTCCTGTGTCCGCGTCCTGCCAGCGGGCGTGCAATTGTCTGCGGACGCAGATAATCCAACAGGCAATCCGGGCTGTTAACACCGCCTCCCATGCCGCTCATGGCACCT